>JAFTBA010000134.1 GCA_017458545.1 Synergistaceae bacterium
ACAGAGTTCAAACACGGGTTACAGTTATCACTTTACGCGGCCATGTTCAGACATAACTATGAGGCTGAATTGTCGGGAGTATATATTCTTGGTCATGAGGACGGGAGAATCTCGGGGACTTTCACTGATAAGAGTGCAAAAATTTTTGCGGGGTTCACTGCTGATGGAAAAGCAGATGTTAATATCGGCGGACGTTTTGAGGAGGGCGATTACGCTATGGAATGCGCAGTGAGAATACTGAAGTGCGGAGAGTTTGCGCCTGATTACGATTCTGAAAGGTGCAGGAACTGCCGAATAAAGAGCGTTTGCCGTAAAGGAGAGTTCAAAGGTGAAGTAAGTGATAGGGATTAGGGGCTAGGGGCTAGGGGTTAGCTATCCCCCTCTCCCCTATACCCTATCCCCTACACTCTTTATTCTATGGTTGGCTCATCTTCCCGTATTTCATTCACGGTATAGCGCGAACCTTTCTTGCTGATTCCGAATACTTCCCAGAAAGAACCGTTCGGTGCTTCCTTAGGAGGCGAATATTTCTTCAGCAGGCTTCCCTTGTAGTACAGCCATACGCCCGGCCTTGCACCGTTCCAGTCAGCCTTCTCGCTTCCGTCCCAAGCAACATAGTACTTGTATTCGGTCGAGACAAAATTAGTGTACAGTGTGTATTTTATTTTGCCGCTGTTCTGCGATGAGTACCGGCCCGATTCTCGTCCGTTCGGCGCAAACGTATGTACATCATTTTTGTTGACGTCCTGCATTGTGCCGTTCGAATACTTCATCAGCATGTGAGGCTCCAGGAATGTCTTTGAGCTTTCAAGACAGACCATGTACCTGGCGTTAGTGGCCGCATAGAGAGTCATGAAGATCTTTCTCGTAGTTCCTTTGCCGGGAGGAACAATGACCTTGAAGCTGTGATCGTCATAGCCTGATTTGCTGACGTAAACAGTATAGTACCCTGAGTTTACATTTTGGAACGTGTATTTACCCGTTGATGTCCATGATGAAGGCGAGCGCGAGACCAATGTGTAATCGTTCGTGATACTGACTGCTGCACCGTTCACGGTATGACTGTTTGTGTCATATAAATATACATCGAGCGTTCCCGTTCCTGTTTTGACTAGTTCGACTTCAGTATTTACCGTCCTGTCAGCAGGAATATATATCCTTGTCTGGTACGGCCTGTAGCTCCCGTAAGTCGGTGAAACAAGAAGCGTATAGTTCCCGGCATCGGCTTTAAGCTCGAAGTTTCCTTTTGAGTCCATCGCTGCTTTTTCCTCGACAAGCCCTGAGCTTCCCCTGAGAGTGATTGTTGCACCGCCCGTTATCATCTCTCCGTTATCCCAGTCCTCAATACTGCCTTTCAGAGTTCCTTTAGCGTCGCTTATTTCAACTTTGTCAAAAGCCTTCTTTATCGTTATGATTTTCATCTCGGGAAGCCTAAACTGACGTGCTGCCCTTATAACGTTTCTCCTGACTGTATGAAAATTTGAAGTGCTGTCAAGTCCCATACTCAGCGACTTGTACCATACTCTGCCGAGTTCGTACCATGTAAGAGCCTGTGTACTTGAGCGTCCTATGTCCGATGCTCCGTCCTGGTGCATAAGGTATGCCGCATGAGTAACGAGACGGCAGTATGTATGGCAGCCGTTGCCGTCATTACCGTAAGGGAGCACTTTCCCGTAATGGTCGTAGAGTTCCGCCATTGTCTTTATACCTGAAAGCCCGTAACTGCTGCGCGCTGATTCCGAAAGAGACTTAACGGAAATATCTTCCCTTGCGTCACGAAGACATGCAGTCTTGTCGATGAAGTAAGTTATTCCAGTTTCAGGGTCGCCGTCATTGTCAGCCCTCCAGCCGTGCCTCCAGTCCTGATCCCTTAAACAGCCGAAAATGTCAGCGTAGCCGTCATCAATAGCTCCTGTTGCGTTTTGGTAAGGTATACCGCCCGTAACGTAGTGGAGTACTGCATGGCCTGTTTCGTGCGTCAGGGTGTCGAGACCCATTGCGCGTGTCAGGTTGTACTCTGAGGTGTCTCCGATGTCGCCTACACTGATTGTTTCGGTTGCGGAGTTCCAGCAGGCATTATCATTAAGTCTTGAAACATGTGTTACGAGGTTTATTGTCATTCCCTTGTCATCGAGCGAGTTCCTGTTGAAAGTATCCTTCCACCAGCGAATAACTGTCCTCATGTTAGTGTAAGCCGAAACCTGATGTTCGTCATTCCATGAATTTGAAGTGGAGACGAAGTACGAGACTTTAGGTATGTCGGTGTCTGATTTGCCGCCTGAATATATTATGACTTCGGGCAGGCCGTCCGTACCGCTGTCGCGCATGGATTTTTGAAAAGACAAGCCTACAGTAACGGGAAATCTCTTGTACTCTCCGAGTTCGTCATACCCGTAATTGTAAGTTACCCATGTGCAGACGTTATCGAGAGTCCTAATCACCGACAAATCTACAGCACTGATTATCAGCGTCTGATTAATGTCAGTCCCCGAAACTTTCACTAAGAACGCAGGAACAGGATTCTTCTCGTACTCGCCGAGAGTGTAAATGATTTTCTTCGTCTGCGATGAGTCAACTTCGAGTCCTGTTACGCCGGGATAGCCGTCTATTGCGGAACGTTCAGCGTCTTCATTTGAGTAGATGAAGTATACGCCGCTGGCGAACGCAGTATCGAGGCTCTCAGTTGCAATGAAAGTTGAACTGAGGAAGTCCGAATCTCCTGAGGCATTCGCGGAAACCATGAGCGTCCTTCCGTAAACATCGTAGCTTTCTCCTCTTCCGTATGCAGCGTAGACCTGTTTGAACGAGTACTGTGCTCCGTATTCGTCCTTAGCGACATTGAGGGGTATTGTCTCGCTGTAAGGGTCATTAATCCCAAGAGCTTCGTGAATACCGTAGACTGCATCGAGAGCGTCATCGGCGTTAGTGATTTCGAGTTCGGAGAATTTACCGTCGATGTGCCTTATCTGCTCGTCGTTGTCATCATAAACGATATTGAAAGCGTCATTGCTCTCGTTCATCAACATGATTAAATCGCCGTTAACGGGAGTGAAGGGATTTTCGTCAGTATCGGCCTTCATGTCGGCAATGCTTCGTGTTCTAGCTTTTATGACTGTGAGTCTGAACTCTTTGGCGGCTGATTTATCACCGCTTCTCACTGTTGCAGTGAGTACTACATCGGCGTTGCTTCCCGAAGGTCTGGTTACTTCACCTGTAGCTGATACTGCACCTGAGCTGCTGCTCCATGAGACGTTTGCGCCCAGAGATTCATTCGTGAGCGTTAATTTTCTTGTAACGTAACCGTGGTTGTCTCCGTCCTGATAGATTATGCCGACCAAAGCAGCTGCGAAATCTACTGCGTTCTGTTCGGGGTCATCGTCAGCCCACTGGGCATAGAGCGTCAAATCTTTTGAGATTCTCTCGCCGTCCTCACCGAACACGAAGACTTCCTTAAACCTGTTGTTGTCCCTGAACCAGCCCGAAAAGATTGAAGCTGTTTTAACGGGGGCATACGGCTCTTCAATCGTGGAGTCTGCACTGACGGTTATGTTTTCTACGGGAGAACCGCCGTTTGAATCGAACGTTACGGTGAAAGACTCTCCTTTGCTTTCAGGCTCGTCTTTGCCCGGGTTGTTGTTAATGTAACTGACACCGCCGCCGCTGCCTCCGCAGCCTGAGACGGATATTAGAGCGAAGAGAATGAAAATAAGCACAACGAACACAGAAAACTTCTTGCCTGTCATGAAAAATCAATCCTCTCTGAAAAATTTAGGGGTTAGCTAGGGGTTTAGGGGCTAGGGGCTAAGGGTTAGGGGTTAGCTACTCCCCTATACCCTATACCCTATGCCTTATGCCTTATGCCCTATACCCTGTAAATTACTTCCAGAGCTCCCATTTTGTCTGGTCAGTATGAAGAAGGTGATGAGCTTTTTCGCTTCCGGGTTCACCTAAGTATTCTTTGTAGCACTGAACGATTGAGGGGTTCTCGTGCGAGAATCTCAGGTTCATCTTCCTGTCCATATCAAGAAGTATCTTGCCTCTTCCTTCGCCGAGTTCGCAGCCCTCTTCAATAGGCTGACCGCCTCCGCCTGCGCACCCTGTAGGGCAGGCCATGCACTCGACAAAATCATAATGAACTTTGCCGTCCCTGATGTCCTCGCAAAGTCTCCTGATGTTACCGAGACCGTGAGCGACTCCGATTCTCAGTTTCGTTCCTGCAATCTCGAACTCAGTCTCTTTGATTCCGTCATAGTCACGAACATACCTGAATGCGTTAGGATCAGGATTGTTACCGGTAACCAGCTTGTAGGCCGTTCGCAATGCAGCCTCCATGACTCCGCCCGTTGTCCCGAAAATATGTCCTGCACCCGATGCAGTCCCTAAAGGCGCGTCAAATACTCCGTCCTCAAGTGCCTTAACGTCAATACCTTCTGACTTGATGAGCCTGTCGAGTTCGCGCACTGTCAGCACAACATCAACATCACGCGCTCCCGAACTGTTCATGCACTCAACATCGCACTCATACTTCTTGGCCGTGCAGGGCATGAATGATACGTGATAAATTTTCTCAGGCTCAACGCCGAGTATCTGAGCGTACCATGATTTGATGATTGCGCCGAACATCTGCTGAGGTGATTTTGCTGACGATAACTGCGGAACAAGCTCAGGAAATTCCATCTTGATGAATCTCACCCAGCCCGGACAGCACGAAGTAAACATCGGGAATTTCTCGTTCTTAGCGTTCTTGAGTTTACCTACGAACTCGCTAGCTTCCTCCATAATCGTTAAGTCAGCAGAGAAGTCAGTATCAAAAACGTAATTGAACCCCACAGCCCTCAACGCAGCTGCGAGTCTTTCAGCGCTTGCTTCCTCGTGTGAAAGTCCGAGCTTTTCGCCCCATGACGTTCTCACAGCAGGAGCTACCGACGCAATCATAATCTTATCGCCGTCAGCAAAAGCATCGCGTACTTTCTGAGTGTCATCGCGTTCAACGAGAGCGCCAACAGGGCAATGAGTAATGCACTGACCGCAGACTGTGCAATGAACTTCGGGGTCAGTAATTTTCTTGCCGCCCGTAACTCCTACTGTAGTGCGTGAACCTGATTTAGCGATGTCCCAGACGTTCATCTCCTGAATCTTCTCGCAGACCTGTACGCACCTCATGCACTTAATGCACTTGTCATCATTCCTGATTAACGGGAACTCGCTGTCCCACTTGAACGCTGCGATGTCCTCATGATAAGGGAACGTGTTAATTCCTAAATCGTTGGCAGTCCTCTGAAGCTCGCAGTTACCCGAACGAATGCACTCGGCACATCTTGCATTGTGCTGTGAAAGGATTAATTCAACGTTTGTGCGTCTTGCCTGACGGACTTTAGGGCTGTTGGTGATGATCTTCATGCCTTCCTGAACGTAAGTGTTGCAGGAGGATACGAGCCTGTCTAAGCCTTCGATTTCGACAACACAGACACGGCATGCGCCTATTTCGTTTACTTTTTTGAGGTAGCACAAATGCGGAATGGTTATGTGATTAAGTTTTGCGGCCTCAAGTATCGTTGTGTTTTCGGGGACTTGTATTGCTTTGCCGTTAATTGTTGCGTTTACCATTTCACTTCACGCCCCTCTCTGAATTTTCCGAAGCCGTAGTAATCGCACCGTAAACACCTTCCCGACTCCTGTTCCATTTCCTCCTGAGTCATTCCTTTTTCGACCAGCTTGAAATCGTGAATACGCTGGTCAATCGGACGTTCGCGCATTTTCACGCGGCCGCACGCAGGTCTGTTATGCGGAACGGGATCAGGTATTTCAACGGGAAGAGTAATAGGATGATGGAAGCCGAGATATTCATCAATATTAGCAGCTGCTACTTTACCTGCAGCGATAGCCCTGATGACTGTTGCGGGGCCTGAAACGCAGTCGCCTCCTGAGAATACTCCGTCCATGTTCTCGCCTTTAACCTGCTCGCTGTCGAACGCCTCAATGCAGCCCCATTTGACCGCTATGCCTGACTGCTCAAAATTGTAGCTGTCGATACCCTGACCAATTGCAACAACGATGATGTCAGCTTCGATTCTTATGGGTTCGGCTGAAGCGTCTTTAGGTGCAGGACGGCCGCCTTTGATGTTTGAAATCATCTGCTGTTTAACCCAGAGGGCTTTAGCATTTCCGTCGTCAACTTCGACTTTTAACGGAGCAGCAAGCTCAATGATTTCGCAGCCTTCAACCT
>JAFTBA010000135.1 GCA_017458545.1 Synergistaceae bacterium
AGGCATTAACGTTAAACCGTCCCCTCCGTCCTTAACGCACTCAGTAAGGAATATTGCAGAATTATAACCCGTCTTAGGGTAAACAGGGCGCAGTCTCTTAGGAATTATTCTGTGTTCCCTCATCGCACAAAGGAACGAATCTAACCTAGCACTAGTGAACACCGTGAACAATCTTCCTCTGCTCTTGAGGACTCTTCTTGCTAGTTCGGCAACATCATCAGGGGTGCATGAGATTTCAAGCCTTGCCGATGAGCGCGAAGGGTCAGGCGATTCGCGCCCTGCACTGAGAGATGAGTAGGGCGGATTGATGACGAGTGCATCAAATTTCCCTGAGGGCAGCAGCGTTTTGTCGCGTAAATCTCCTGCAATGAATCTCACCCTGTCATCAAGGCCGTTGTTATTCGCATTGAGCTTGGCCAGAGTGATTAGTTCGGGCTGAATGTCTATGCCGGTAACATTAACCTGCTTATACTTCAACGCCAGTATCAGCGACACAGCACCTGTTGCGCAGCCTGCCTCTAAAATTTCGCGCGTTCCCGAACGTACTTTGACCCACGCCGAAAGCAATATAGTGTCCATATTTACGCGCTGACCTGCTGCTGACTGAAGGAGTCTCAGTCTGTCGAAACGTACTTCATCGGTTATATCACGCATAATTCTCAGGATTAATTCCTACTGCTGCCGACAATCCTGCCTCTATCATAGTTACTCCGTAAATCATGTCAGCCCTTTCCATAGTAGCGCGTCTGTGAGTCATAGCTATTATCTGCATTGACTTTGAATATTCCCTGACCAGTTCGGCGAAACGTATCAGGTTATATTCATCGAGTGCTGCGTCAACCTCATCAAGCACTGCCAGAGGACTGCCTGCAGCTTCAAGAGTAGCGAATATCAACGCTATAGATGTTAATGACTGTTCACCGCCTGAGAGCTGTGAAATGCTCTGTAATTTTTTTCCTGGAGGGCGCGCGAAAATTTCAACTCCTTTATCCCAAACGGACTCGCCGTCCTGCAGAATCAATCTTGCTTCGCCTCCGCCGAAAAGCCTCACGAACAGTTCATTAAATCTTGAATCGATTCTCTTCATCGACTCACCGAATGACCGTTCAACCTGCGAGTCAGTATCTGCAATTAAAGCTCTGAGTTCGTCAGCAGAAGTATTAACGTCATCGAGCTGGTCAGTGAGAAAATCTGTTCTTTCGGCTAATGACTGATCCTCCGAGATTGCACCGAGATTATAAGCGCCTAATGATTTGAGTTCGCGCTCAAGTTTTCGGAGTGATGATGTTAATTCGCGGCCTCCCTCAGTTGATTTGGCTTCGTCCTTATCGTAAGGGTATTTATCCTCCCAAAGCTCTATAAGCTGTGAGCATTCTGCCTCAAGATGAATGATTTTGCTTTCGGCCTGAGCTGTTTCGTTTTTTAATGATGAGATGTTTTCGGTTGAACGGGTCAGCTTTTTACGGAGCATTGATATTTTGCGCCTTACATCTGCGGACTCGTTCTGAAGCCTGAGAATCTCATTACGGAGTTTCAGCGATTCAGTGTAAGCCTCTTTCTTTTCGCGTGAAAGAGTGAACAGTTCATTACGATTAAGAGTTTCGGTTTGACAGCCTGAAGCGATTTCATTTTCTGAACGTTCGATTCTTTCGTTTACTGAGGAAATTTCAACGTCAACACGTTCATAAAGCGTCCTTGTAACATTGAGCCGTTCGTTCAAAAGTCTTAGTTCATTCCTCAAAGGCGCGAGAACATCCCCGAAATTTTCGGCGTTAATCTCAGGCAGTCCTTTCAGTTCTGATTCGAGCGATTCTAATTTTGCCCTGTCGTCATTAACTGTGTCAGTGAGTTTCTTAGTGTTAATTTCTGAGGCTGACAGTTCGCGTTTTAAGCGTTCGAGGTCTGAAGCTGAAGTTTTAAGATTTCTCTGCCATGAATTTATCTGACCTCTTAACTCTTCGAGCATTGACTCGGATTCTTCTGCTTCAATCCTGAGATTTTTTCTCCGCGACTCTTCGTTCTCAAGCTGGCCCGTTAATTCGGTGATTAACAGCTTAAATTCTTCTGCTTTCCTGCGTGCGGTAACAGCTCCAGTTTTCTGACGTACGGCACCGCCCGTAATAGTTCCTGAAGGAGCGAATATGTCTCCTTCAGTTGTTGCAATGGGGAATCTGACGCCTCTTCTGACGAGTTCCGCGCCTGTTGCGTAATCCTCAACGATGAGCAAATCGCCCATCATGTGAGAGACAGCGTTAAGCCATTCGGGTTTAACGTTTACCAGATCCATTGCCCAGCCTGTAACGCCTGAACCAAAAACTAATCTGTTATCTTTGTCTTTAGGTCTGCACCTTTCGAGAGGGAGGTATGTAGCGCGTCCTGCCCTGTTATTTCTGAGGAAGTCGATACCTTCCTGAGCCTCTTCAATCGTTCTCACTAACAGCCAGTATTGCCGGCCTCCTAAATAAGCGTCAACAGCCTCAGCGATTTCGTGAGTCCTGCACGTGAAAACGTCAGCAGCAGTTACGGGGTGTGAACGCAATAAATTTTTCTCTGCTGCTGCGAGTATGAGTCTGACAGCTTCTGGGTAACCTGCTGATGTGTCAGCGTTCGAGTACTGGGACTCTGCATGTGCGAGTTCGCGCCTCAAGGTCTGAATGCGTGAACCTGACTGCTGATATTCGGCTGATAGGCGTGTGAATTTCTCCTCAAGAATATTTTTCTTTTCGGTTAAACGTCCCAGTGATTCGGTGAGTGAAGATCTTTCGGATTCAAGCTGGGATATTTCGAGCGAGAGTGATTCGCGTGATGATGATGAGGCATTGAGGATAGATTCGCTGCGTGAGAGTGAGAGTCTGAGTCGTGCAATGCCGTCTAGAATCTCTTTTCGTTTTGAGATTAACGCCTGAGATTCTGACTGAGCTTTTTTGATTTCGCGTTCCTTCTCCGTAAACTCGTGGTTTTTCCCGTCAATCTCATGCTGAAGGTTTGAGCATTCGTTTTGATTTTTCTGACGTTCATCGGCGAGTATTTTTTGCCTGAGTCTGAGTGCTTCGAGCTCATCGGTTAGAGATTGTCTTTTTGATTTAATGTCTTTAACCTGAGTTGAGAGTCTGAATGCTTTTCGTTGAATGGAGTTTATTTTTTCGGTTAAAATTTCGAGGCGTGAAGTTTGCGGATAATAAGTGTCATTATCGCCCTGTAATTCTTCCTCGTAATGATTAAGTGCTGAAGTCCAAAGCCTGTTCCATTTTTCGAATGATTCTGATTTAGAGAGGAGTATATGACGCTGAAGATGTAAATTTTCCTGTTCGCGTTCATTTGCCAAGCGTCTTACGAAATAATAATCGTGCCTCAATACTTCTAAACTGTCTATTATTCCCTGAGCCTGAACAGCAATTTCAACCTCATCTGAAATTTCCTGCCGTCTTGCTTTAAGTTCATCAATAAGAGTCTGAATCCTCTGAGCTTCATTCTGAGCGTCTTCTAATTTGGCGACACTTTCATCGCGTTTCTCTCTGTAGCGTTCGATTCCGAAAAGTGAGTCTAACTGTCTGCGTCTTTCTTTAGGACGCTGGTGAATGGTCTGAGAGATTTCGCCCTGACCTATAAGCGCGAAGCCTTCACCTTCTAAGCTGAACCTGCGTTTAACGCCTGTGAGTTCCTGAAGGAGTATGCGTTTGCCGTCGAGCTGTAATGATGAGCCCTGTTCCTGTGAATAAACGCGTCTGAGTCCTGCGTGTTCGTTTCCGTTCTGTAATTTGAGGATTACTTCAGCTGATTCTGCAGGAGGTGATGAGCTGCTGCCCTGAAAGAGTAAATCGCTCTGCCTTGTTATTCTGAGTCCTGAAGCAGAGCCTTCACCGAGAATCCATTTGAGAGCGTCAAGAATATTGCTTTTGCCTGAACCGTTAGGGCCGACGATAGCGGTGAAGTTTCGGGAGAACGAGAACTCGCACTGTCTTCCGAAACTCTTAAAGCCTTTAAGCCTTAGTGATGATATGGACATGTTTTTATTTGAATAATATAGCTTTTAATTTTCTGAAAGCGTCAGTTCTGTGAGAGATTTTATTTTTGATACTGCCGCTGAGTTCTGCGAACGTTTGATTATAGCCGTCAGGTATGAAAACGGGATCATAGCCGAAACCGTTTGAGCCTCTTGGTGATTCGGTTATAGTACCGCTGCAAAGTCCCTCAGTAATCAGAATGAACTCATCAGGAACGCACAGACACAGAGCAGCTTTGAATTTAGCATTACGGTTTGAACAGCCCTTCAGCTGAGAGAGCAGGTGCGAAACTTTATCGTTGTCATTGCCCTGAACTGTTCTTGCTGAATAGAGTCCCGGAGCTCCGTTGAGAGCATCGACTTCGAGTCCGCTGTCATCAGCGAGACAGGGGAGTCCTGAACGTTGAGTCCAGGCAGTAGCTTTGAGCATTGAGTTTTCGGAATAGGAGTGTCCTGTTTCGTTGACGGTCATATGAGCGAGTTCGGGAGCAAAAATTATTTCATCTGCGAAGTTATTGCCTGCTGTTTCTGAAATTATCTGTTTGAACTCGCGGTATTTGTTATTATTTCCAGTTGCTATGATTAATTTGCTGAACATAGGTATAATTTTTTCCGTTTAACTTTTCTTTGGGAGTTTCCAAGTTGAAGAGAGGTCTACAATTCCGCCTGATTTAGCAGGTTTGGAGTCGATAAGGAATCGAACCTGCGAGACTGGAGGGAAATTATCCTGCATAGTTCTGAGTATTCCTGTAATGAGCAAGAGGCTTTTCTGTTTACCCATAGAGGCGAGGGCGGCAGTAAACTGCCCCGACATATCGAGGAATAAAGACTCGTCATTCCTGAACACGTGGAGCAGTTTAATTTTGTCTGAATTAGGAACATTGCTCATAGCGATAATCTCAGTTACAGCGTCCTTAATATTATCTTCACGTGTGCGAGCGAGGAAATTGCGTCTTGCTTCAGCGATAGCACCGTCTTTAACGTGATAGATATTGATTGAAATCTGCTGAAAATTTCCTGAGTTCATCAGGATATTTTTTGTTGAACGATCCTGTTCTGACTTCTCGAAATTAGAGAGGTCATTCTGATTTTCGATTCTGTTTTCTGGTTTGAGCAGTAACTTTCTGTTGAGGAAGTCAACGACCCAAGAAGTTCCGAGATAACCGAGAACGAAACATAACAGCATAACTCCCAGCAGGGAGAGTATTCTGAGGAGGAGCGGAGTAGGTTTTTCAGCTTCCTGTTCAAAGGCTGAAGGTCTTGATTTCTGACGCTGAGCGAGATGTTTTCTTGCTTCTTCTTCAGCGATAGCCTGCTGTGCCTGTCGTCTTCTGTTAGATGTAGCTGATCGTCTTAACGGCGGCATTGTATATTCATCATCCTTTTAGCAAAAATGTACAAAAAGACTTTAATTTTATTCATATGCGCGGATATTTTAAGGAAGAAAAAGCAAAAAGTAAAGAAACCAACGCGTTTACTGTTCATCGGTCAAAAAAAGGAGCCTCACATTTTCATGCAAGACTCTTTTTTCACAGAGAAGTGTAAGTGATTTAGTGTCCTTCATCGTAAGTGCAAGCCCAAAGACTACGGGCATAACCGTTATATGGAGCTGTTTTTTTACACGACAGCGACACCGAGAGATTTGGCGAGTGAACGGATTGTGTCTTCAGCGAGGCGGCTGTACATTTTAACTTTTTCAAGAGGCTCACCGTTTCTCAGCATATCGGAAGCTACACGCTCGTTGGTCTTATTAATCCCTCTCGTTTCAGCTGTCTCAAAATCCTCTTTGAAGATTCTCGCTATCACATCTTTCATAACTTCGTCCTCCTCTAATTGTTTATCCAATTTCCTGTTTATGCCTAAACATATCCTTATTACTGTCCCGGCATTTGTTTTGACGTTCCCGTCCTTACTGGTTACGGCCTTTCCTGCATAATTAAGAAATGTATCTTTCGTGCAGTCACTTACGAGCAGTTTCAAACCTTCGTATTCATCGGCAGGAAGTCTTGATGAAACTATGATTTGAACCTTCAGG
>JAFTBA010000136.1 GCA_017458545.1 Synergistaceae bacterium
CCCTCGAAAGGTTCATCGCATGATGAGAGTATGATTTTTGCACCCTGAACGAGATTGATTTCGCCGTTCTGCATATGGCCTGTACGTATTTCAGGGCCTTTAGTGTCGAGCAGGGCAGCTATTGGTTTTTTGACTGCGCGCTCAACACGGCGTATGAGTTTGAGTTTTTTCTCATGGCCTTCGTAATCGCCGTGAGAAAAGTTAAGACGGGCAACATTCATTCCGGCTTCAGCCATTGATTTTAAGGTTTCGTAGTTGTCGCTGGCCGGGCCTATTGTGCAAACAATTTTGACGAACATATTAATTTTTCCCCCTCAATAAAAATTCAGTATAATTGTCAAGAATTATACAGGGAGTTAGGATTTCGCGCTTGCAGTTCTGTTATAATGACTGAAATTAATGATTGAAACTGACATCATATCTTCGTTAGAAACATAATCTATAATTATTTTGTAATAATAATTTCATGGAAGGAGTCAATCGTTTTCAATGCCTTTAAGCGAAATACTGTACAGGATTCTCATACAGGGCGGTTCATACATGACCATCCTGAAGGGTCTTAACGCAACCGTTTACATTTCATTGTTCTCATTACTTTTCGGAACATTACTCGGAGCACTCGTCTGTCTTCTCAGAATGTCAAGCCTCAAAATTTTCAGCATTCCTGCAAAAATTTACATCATTCTCCTCAGAGGTTCACCCGTTTTAATGCTCCTCATGTTAATGTATTACGGCGTATTTGCGCGCAGTCCTCTCGATGCAAATACCATAGCCGTAATAACTTTCTCGCTCAACGTTGCAGCTCATGTCGCAGAACTCCTCAGAGCTTCAGTCAGTGCTACAGACAAAGGACAGGTCGAAGCAGCAAGGACATTAGGATTCTCAGCATGGCAGGCGTTCAGGCTCATAACATTGCCGCAGGTTATACGCATAGCTAAGCCGGTTTACCAGTCAACAGTAATAAACCTCATTCAATGGACAAGCGTTGTGGGTTACGTCTCAATCACTGACTTAACGCGCGTAATCAACAACATAGCTTCACGAACAATGCAGCCTATGATAACGATAATAATCGGAATGCTGATATACCTCGCACTGGCATACATAGTTCACGGGTTATTCGCGTTCTCCGATTACTTACAGCACAGAAAGGAAGCATTATCATGAGCCTTATCGAAGTCAAAAATTTGTGCAAATCGTTCGGCAGATTGAATGTCCTTCACGATGTTAATCTCAATGTTGAAGAGGGTGAACGTATCGCTATAATCGGCGGTTCAGGGTGCGGCAAAAGTGTTTTCCTGCGTTCTCTCGAACTGCTTGAGAAGCCCGAAAAAGGTCAGGTGTTTATTGACGGCGATGAAATTACTGCCAGAGGTGCTGACGTAAACAGGATACGCCGTAAAATGGGAATGGTCTACCAGAAATTTTATCTGTTCTCGCATATGAACGTCATGGATAATTTGTGTTTAGCCCCCGTTAAACTCTCAGGAGTTCCGCGCGAAAAGGCTGAAGCTCACGCAATGGAATGGCTCTCTAAAGTCGGTCTCACCTCTAAGGCTCACTCAATGCCCGATAAACTTTCAGGCGGTCAGCAGCAGAGAATAGCAATATGCAGATCACTCATGATGAATCCGAAGGTGTTACTGTTCGATGAACCTACGAGCGCGTTAGACCCTACTATGGTAGGCGAAGTGTTAGCGATGATTCGTATGTTAGCGAAACATGATATGACTATGCTGATTGTTACGCATGAGATGAATTTTGCGCGTGAAGTTGCTGACAGGATATTATTTTTTGCTGACGGGGGTATTTACGAGGAAGGTACTCCGTCTGAAATATTCGATGCTCCTAAACGCGAGAAGACTATAGCATTTATACGCAAGTTAAAATACTTCAGCTACGAGGTTAAACAGAAGAATTTTGACCTTCTCGAAATGCAGGGAAGGATTCACGATTTCGCCGAGAAGTACGGGTTAAGTTCAGGGCTTGCGTACAGGCTTGAATTATGCTGCGAGGAATTAATTTACGAGATGATTTCAGGGTGTTACCCTGACGGAAGGAATATTGATATTGACCTGAGTATCTCATACTCAGAGGCAGACGGTTCAACAGTCATAAACATTAAAGGCGGAAATAAGGAGTTCAATCCGTTCACGCTTCCTGAAGACGATGAGGTTCATTTGGGCATAACGATGCTGAAGAGGATTGCCGAAGGAAGAATAACGCATGAATTTACGGACGGTACTAACAGGATTGAGATAATTCTGTAGGGACGACACCGGGACTGTTTGCAGTGTGAATTGCCTCACGCCCTCCTGCACAAAACAGGAGGGTAATTTTTTTTGAGTTACAGGTGTAATTATGCAGCAATTATAGTGCCGCACATAAAATTTTGCCGTAACATAATAAAAAAACGGACACCCTTTAAGTTTCAGGGCATCCGTATTTTCATGGTACAGGTTTAATGGTTATTTTCTGCTGTCAAAAACTTCGTTGGCTATTCTCAGCGCGTTAAGCGTTCTCGGAAATCCTATGTACGGATTCATTGTCGTTATAACTCCTATGACTTCCTCGTTCGTTGCTCCTGCCTCAAGCGTTCCCAAAACATGACTCTTGTACTGTGCCTCAGCAGTCCCTAACGTCCCGATAACAGCCATCGTTACCATCTCACGGGTCTTCATGTCGAGAGTTCCGCGCGTGTAGGTATCACCGAAACAGAACGCCGACAAATCATCCTGCAAATGCTTCTGGTAATCGGGTGTTGCGTCCCTCATCTTGTTGATACGATCTCCGTATGCGTTGACCTGAAACGCTAATCCCTTCTCGAACCTGTCAGCGTCATTCGTAGTACCCTGATTCTCAAGCGGCAGCTTTATCCCTTTGGCCGTAAATACTTCGTTGACCACATCAAGAGCCTCAAAGACCTTCGGGAATCCTATATACGGCGCAACATGGTAGAGTGCTTCTCGAATCTCAAGCGGCTTTACTCCAAGTGCAAGTGCCTCACCCGTAACACGTGAAAGAAATTTGTGATTCTGATTCGTTGTGAGTACGACTATCTCAACAAGTTTGCGTTCGGTCGTTGAAATTTTAGCCTGCCTCGTTATGTCGGCGTAAATATACTTCTTCATTACCGCTGCGAGTTCGGGGTCATTAACGGCTTCTTTAAGGGGAGAGTCTCCGTTCGCAAGCCTGTAATTTTCATCGGCAAGTTTCGCCCTGTCATAGCCGTCAAGAGTCGAACCGATTGCAGGTACACTCAGTGCCAAAATGCAGAGTGCCAAAAATATTTTCATGCCCATCAGTTAAAGAGTCCTCCCGAAAAATTCCTTGAGTTTTTCGATTTCCTTCCCGACATACTCAGGGACATAGTAAGTCTGAATGTGGAACGCTCCCGGTATAAGGAACAATTCTTTGTCGTTAGTCCCCGTAGCTTTCTCGATTGCGTCCTCCGAAAGGTACAGCGAGTCCGCAGCGCTTCCTGCCATCATGAGAAGAGGTATGTTGATGAGCTTAATGTTGTCTGTTGCGTCCCATGCCATCAACTCAGTGAGGCTCACGCGAGTGTACTCGAATGTTGAATTAGGGTGCCTGTGAGTCTTGCCGTAATACTTCATGCCCTCTCGGTAAAGGTCGTTGGCAATAGCGTTGATTGACTCGTCAGTGAGAGCGTCAAAATCTACAGTACCTGAGGCGAGAACTTTATCGTTTGCTACTATCTCGGCTCTTGCATCGGAAGCCTGTTTAAGTCTCTCCTGAATGTCCTTAACCTGCGAACTCATATAGCCTTCGCGCCTTACTCTTCCGCTGTTGAACATGCTCAGAGTTGCAACGGCTTTGACTCTTTTCTCTGACTTGGCAGCATTGAGGGTATAACCGCCTCCACCGCAAATACCGAGCATACCTATTCTGTTCACGTCAACACCGGGATAAATCGTGAGCAAGTCGACCATTCCGTGAATGTCCTCAGTCCTGAAGAACGGTATATCCGTATGTCTTGGAGTGCCTCCGCTTTCGCCCTGATAAGCAGCGTCAGCAGCCACAGTGATGTACCCTGCTTCAGCGAGTCTCTGTGCGAATAACCCGGCTACCTGCTCTTTGACTCCTCCGTTAGGGTGTGCGACGGTAACGGCAGGATATTTTTTTCCGTTTGACGGGTCATAATCTGCAGGGGTATAGACGTTAGCGGCGATAGTTATTCCGTTGAGCTGATAGCTTATAGGGTGAATGTTGACTTTGCCGTTGGCGTTCTCAGTGACTGCTCCGGCGTAAACGAGTCCAAACGGGTTATCATTGTGTGTGTTGGGCTGGCGTTCGGTGAAACTTCTTACGGGCATCATGTCAGCGAAAGCAGTTCCGCACATGAGCATAAAGCATAACGCTGTGAATAATATTGTGTACCTCATGATAAAAATTCCTCCTGTGAAATTTTTTGTTCGGGAAGAATTTATTTTGCGGTTGTTACTGTCTGTCAAGTTCACACGAACACGGAAGCAAATTGCTGAAATATTCTCTTTTACCTGCTAGAACATCGTCATAAAATTCCTGTTTGCCGTCAATATAACGTATTGATTCCCTGAGTGTCTCTATCTGATTTTGAAGCCTGGTTTTTGTACGCGAGAGCATTATTTTCCGCCGGGGTATGCTCGCTTCACCCTTGAGGCATAAGAGCATGTACTCTTTTATTTCTGAGATACTCATTCCGCATTGACGCAAACGCAGAAGGCTCTTAATCCACGCAATATCATTATCGTCAAAAATACGCCTGTTAATCCTGTCGCGCTTAACGTTCGGAACTAACCCGGCATTACAGTAGAATTTGAGTCCCTGATAGGTCATTCCCGTCTCACGGCAGGCCTCCATCATCGTGTAAATCAAAATCTCACTGCTCCCTCCAAAAAAATTTGAGCGTTACTCACTATCGGTTATTATAATCTGCTCAACAATTTCTGTATAAGGAGCTGTAAACATGAAAAAAGTTTTATGCGCGTTAATACTGCTGTCGTTCGCAATCCCTGCGTCAGCACTCAGCATTAAGGAACAGGGCATATTCTCGGCAGGCGGTGTAGTCCTCTCGACTGACGGGACATTTGACCCTGTTCACGGTCAGTTCGACCCGAAAGGCCAGACTCATCACGCTGACCATGCTAACGTCCTCTACCAGATTCCAGAAGGCAGCAGCAAATTGCCGATGGTGTTCCTTCACGGCTACGGCCAGTCGAGAATGGGATGGATGACGACTCCTGACGGCCGCCCCGGTTGGAGCGATATATTTTTGCGGAAGGGTTACGGGGTCTATCTTGTTGACCAGCCCAGAAGAGGCGAGGCAGGCCAGACCTCAAAGGCCGCTGAAATTTCAACGCTCACTCAGGATCAGAACTGGTACACTCAGTTCAGGATTGGTCTTTGGCCGAAAACTTACGAGGGTTCGCAGTTCCCAGATGACCCCGAAAGCCTCAATCAGTTCTTCAGGCAGATGACCCCTAACACGGGCGATTTTGACGTTGATGTCATTGTATCGGCGTTCGTGAAAATTTTTGAGCGCTGCGGAGACGGAATACTCTTCACTCATTCGCAGGGAGGCGGTCCGGGCTGGAACATCGCAA
>JAFTBA010000137.1 GCA_017458545.1 Synergistaceae bacterium
CCGAGTTCGATCCCCTCGCCGGTGAAATCTGCCGCCACTAGTGCCATAATATCCGTACCCTTTAACTCAGCTCCTTCCTGAGCTAAAGTAGTTCCGTCTGACTTAAACAGCGGCATGTGTGCTCCGTAGTAACGTAACGCTAAATCATCACGAGGTTTAATAACTCATCCTGTACCGAAGAAAGGCCCTGCAACTATAGCTGATGTTCTGTCGACAACAGGATAAAAGCCCTCTCCCTCATTTACCGGCATGAGCTGGTATTCCGAAAGGCCGAACGGGTTAGTATCGCTTACGATTTTTTGCGCCCCCTTAGTATCGAACCTTTTGCTTATAAATGCAGTGCCCGTGTAAATTTCCTTAGCCTTGAGTTTTCCGTCGGATTTATCCCGCTGCACCAATGCGATATACGGATAAGCTTTGAGTGTAGCGTAGTCGCAGAAAGTTCCTACAGCACCTTGTACATATATGCGTTCTAAGAGATTAGACTTTACTCCTTCAACGGCAATTTCGTCCGTTCCGTCGCCGTCAATGTCAACCCTTACGGCTTTGAGACCGCCCCACGGCATAATCAATCTGTAATAGTAATGGATTTTATCTATTTTTTTTCCTATCCGTAAACTCCATTCCGAAACGCACGTTATTGTATTCTATTGCGTCAAGTTTACCTGTGCTGTTATTCCATTTGTATATGTCAGTGTTGAGATGTACAGGTGTACCTCCGTGCATTCTGGCTCCTTCGGCAGTACCTCGAAACCCAGAAACGGCATCAGCGTAATATATCGCTGCAAGTTCAATTTTCCCGTCTCCGTCAAAATCTCCTGCAACAATATCTCCGCCCGGTACACGGCTGGAACCGTTATAGCTCCATTTTTTTATGTAGTCAGCTTCATGATATTGATAAAGGGTGCGGGAAGTGTTCGGCATTTCCTTTATTGAAAATTTCTTTGCCGAAGTATCATAATTTACCTGATAACAGCGCAGATAAATTCCTATTCTGTCGGACGTGAACATTGCAACTTCATTTTCATAACCGTCATTATTGAAATCGCCTACTGCAACTTTCAGCAAGATATACGGAGAAGCCGTTGTAGAGTTGAGATTGTTTGTAGTTGCCCACTTGCTGTTCTGAACATTTTTTATGCCGTATAACGGTGCAGTGTCGTAATTGCCCTGTGTCTGCGTAAGATCTTCAATCTTGCGGTATTGCATGTTGCCGTCCTCATCTGTGTACAATGCCCAGAAATCGAGCCTTGCATTAACTTTTTTGGAACTGTACGCAACAGCCTTGACCGGATTATCGTTTGTGGCCTCCATAGTTGCGGAAACTATCAGCTCACCGTCAAAATTTTCAACGAACATTTCGGTTTTGATGTCTTTCAGGTAGCCCGAAGTAGTTCCGTTAGCTGTGTTAGGATACCGCCATGCCCCGAAACGAGTTTGTGAAACTTTTTCGGTTATATCCTTTTTGATTGATACAAAATAAATGTCATAAAACCAGTTCGTATTTGAGTCATGCATGGTTTTTGACGAAGCAACAAGGATTTTGTTTTCGCCGAACTTCGTTGCAGACATCGCAGCTATGAGTCCGTTGTCCTGCTGCATTGCTGTTGAATAGCCCGTGATTTTTCCCAGTGCTAAATTGTTGTTGCCGTTTCCGATGTTGTGGGTAATATCGAGCTGGCCGTTGTGAAGACTCATGATCGAATATTTCGATATCTCAAGATTAGAGCCTGTTCGGTCAGTTACACCGCTCCGTTGTGCTTCTTTGAGGAGGTCGGGAATCGTGCTTATGGATTTGCCGTGAAGCATAGCTCCCCATGCAGAACTGCTTATGCATAACAACACAAGCAAACATACGCATAAACCTTTTCGGTTCATAAAGGATCACTTCTGGAATTAAAATTTTGCTGCAGTACTTTATCGTAGTAATTGTATATTATAATCGTTTTCAGTTAATAGTGTTATATAAAGATCATCCTGAATGACATTAAATTTTTATCCTGTTATAATCCCAGTTACTAACGACAACTCGAAAGGAAAAAAAATTTTTACGCATGAACTCTTCTTCGTCAGTCCGCAAACAGGTAATCGCTAATATAATTCCCGCAATCATTGTAGAGATCATGATGTTAATCTACAATCTTGCGGATACGTTTTTCATTGCACAGACTAATGACCCCTTACAGCTTGCGGCAGTCTCATTAGCAGCACCCGTTTTTCTTGTCTTAATCGCAATGGGAATAATCTTCATGGCCGGTGCAATGTCGTTTATCTCGCGTTCACTGGGAGCAGGTGAATCTGAACGTGCGAATAATATCGCGTCATTCTGTGTGTGGTCAGGCGTAAGTGTGGGTGCAGTCATGGCGGTTATCTTCATGTTCTTCATTGAGAAAATTTTGCGTGCAATCGGTGCAAGCCCTGAGACATTCAGACTTGCGTATGATTATCTCTCAATCGTAATAGCATCTGCTCCTTTCGTGTTATTCAGCATGGCCTGCGGGGGAATCATGAGAGCCGAAAATCACGCGTCAGGTGCAATGTTAGGTCAGATAATAGGCAACATGCTAAACGTTGTGCTTGACCCTGTTATGATTCTATATTTCGGATGGGGCATAAAGGGTGCGGCAATAGCTACGAGTGTAAGTATTATTGTCGGAGCATTATATTACATGGGCTATTTTCTGTCGGGGCATTCAACACTTAGCATTCACGTTAAGCATTTCAGAATCAGGAACGGAATCGCATGGGGAGTTCTCGCAATCGGAATACCTTCATGTCTTGATCTTTGGCTGATGAGTATATCTCAGATCATCATGAACTCGTTAATGTCATTTTACGGGGACATGGCCGTTGCCGCCGCAGGAGTAGTAATGCGCATAGATCAGATAACGGGGTTATTCGCAATGGGAACAGGTCAGGGAGTACAGCCGCTATTAGGGTTCTGTGTCGGTGCTGAGAACTGGAAAAGGTATCGTATCATTCTGAATTTTGCTCTCAAGTTCACAATCACGTTAAGCCTCATGATGATTGCTTTATGCTATATATTCACTCATAACGTAGTCTCTGTATTTCTGACTGAA
>JAFTBA010000019.1 GCA_017458545.1 Synergistaceae bacterium
AGCCTTAGAGTCAGCAGCAAGAGTTTATAACGGTAAACCTATTCTTAACTCGGTCAACGGTAAATCCTCAAGCCTCGAAAAAATTTTACCCGTTGCAAAAAAATACGGCGCATGTGTTCTCGGTTTAACGCTCGATGATAATGGCATACCCGAATCAGCTGAAGAACGTTTCAGAATTGCAAGGCTGATTGTCGACATGGCCGAAAAAATAGGAATCCCACGCCGTAATATTCTCATCGACTGCCTGACACTGACCGCTTCAGCACAGCAGAAGTTAGTTCCCGAAACACTGAGAGCGATTCGCATGGTTAAGGAAGAATTAGGGGTTAAGACTGTTTTGGGACTGAGCAATGTTTCGTTCGGATTGCCGCGAAGACCTTTAGTCAACCGCACAATGATGATGGCCGCAATAATGAAGGGACTCGACAGCGCAATTATCAACCCCGGAGACACCGACCTCAAAGAGACTCTCTATGCTTGGAACCTGCTTTCAGGCGGTGAACAGGAAATGCAGGAATATATCGCTTACTGCGAGGCTCACCCCGTAACAGCTGCAACAGGAACTGCTGCACCCGTCAGCAAACAGGAGACTCAAACCGTCAACACTACTGATGCATTACAGTCCGCAATCATCAAAGGCTTAAAGGACGAGTCTGCCAGTCTCACCCGTGAACTTCTCGCTAACTCAAAGCCTCTTGACATTATCGAACATAACATAGTCCCTGCGCTTGACTCTGTCGGCAAAAGTTATGAGTCAGGAAAATTATTCCTTCCTCAGCTCATTAAATCGGCTGAAGCTGCTAAGTCAGCGTTTGAAGTTCTGTCGCTTAACATGGAGAAGTCTGAGGATAACGGTAAAGCTAAAGGGCCTGTGATTTTGGCAACAGTATACGGAGATGTTCACGACATAGGCAAGAACATAGTGAGGACGATTTTCGAGAACTATAACTTTGACGTTATCGACTTGGGCAAGGACGTACCTCCTGAAAAAATTGTCGAGGCCGTCATCAACAGAGGCGTTAATGTCGTTGGGTTAAGCGCGTTAATGACAACTACGGTAACAAGCATGAAGGAGACAATCACGAAACTCAAAGAAGCCTGCCCGAACGTTAAGATTATTGCAGGGGGTGCAGTATTGACACCTGAGCTTGCGAAGTATGCAGGAGCGGATTACTACGCACGCGATGCTATGGAGGGAGTCAGGATAGTGTCATCGCTTCTGTAGGACTTAACGCATAATCATGACCATCATAAATACGGTGGCCATGATTATAATTTTTGTTGAGGTTAGGTCCGCGTTCTGCACGGATGGCGGCATTCGCTGCAGTTGTGATCGCAGTGCCTTTCGTGATGAATGTACTTGAGACAGAAATAGATTCCTGCAATGATGAATACGGCAAAAAATACACTAATCATACAAATATTCTCCCCTTCCTGCTCTTATCTCTTCTCAGAAAATTGAAATCTGCCCCGTGTATTCATGTTTCATGTCCTTTGGTATCCTGTCAATTCTTGTGTCTGAACTGTCGAAACCGTTAAAGTCTCCTGCGAGCCTCTCAAGCGTCATATCAACATACTCAGGGTTAATGTCTATACCTATTGCATGTCTTCCTGTCTGTTGGCATACACGAAGCGAAGTCCCTGAACCTACAAAAGGGTCAAGCACCGTATCGCCTCTGTCAGATGACGCAAGTATCATTCTTTCAAAGAGGGCCTCAGGTTTTTGCGTAGGGTGATTCATACGGCCTGAACTGCAATAATGTACATGTGAAAATTCCCAGACATTTCCGGGATTAGCACCTTTCATGTTGTTGCGCATTCTGTAATATTTCTGAGGTACTCTCACTGCATCAAGGTTGAATGTGAAATTTTCCCTGTCTTTCGTGAAAAACAATATATCATCATGTCTCGGTGAATATCCGCGTGTCCTGCCTA
>JAFTBA010000138.1 GCA_017458545.1 Synergistaceae bacterium
ACGAGGGTTGGATTAGAAAACACGAAATGCTTGTAGAAATAGACTTGAAAAAAGCTGACAGAACAGTAAAAGTCGCTGTCCTGAGAGACAGTAACGGTATGAATCTCTTGGGCAACAGCACCTTCAAAGAAAATCAGTGGGTAAGCCTTGCGTCAATAGGCTGGAAGTAAGTGAATCAGTGTTTCCCTAATGAACACAGACAAGATATTGCATCAGTGAAATTTTTTGCTGATGCTCATTTTTTTATTTTTATCGTAAAATATAATTATGAAAAAACAAGATTTTATTGATTTACTCAGGCGCAAATTCACATCATTAATCATGATATTAATCCCTGCATTCGTAATCATGATAATAATAACGGCTTTATTATGGGCGTTGAAATTCGTAATCCCTGAAGACATAATCAGCAGTATTTCATATTATGCAAAAAATCCCGCTGAACTTCAAAAACTCGGTCAGGGCTCTGAATGGCTCTTCATAATGATACAGGTTTTGCAGGTCATAATCGCTCCCATACCCGGACAGGCAGCGGCATTCGCAGGAGGGTTCATCTTCGGGTTCTGGAAAGGCTGGGGCTTAACCACTTTGGGACTCGTAATAGGGAGCTTAATCGCAATGGTCTTGGCCAGACTGCTGGGAATATCGCTAGTCAGAAAAATAGTTCCCGAGTCAATCATTCGGCGTTTCGACAAAGTAATCTCAGACGGAGGTTATATGACGTTCTTCATGATATTTTTACTGCCTGCACTCCCTGATGACGCTGTATGTTTCCTGGCAGGTCTGACGAAACTGAAGATACTGCCGCTGTCGTTAGTGTGTCTTTTGGGACGCGCTCCGGGAATGGCAGTGTTGTCGCTTACGGGTGCAGGGTTCGCAGGAGGATTCTCACTGAGCGTGAAGATACTGTTTGCCGTGATGATGGTGTTATCGGTAATACTCTGGCTGTTCTGGGAAATAATTGAGCAGTGGGTTTACGATTTCCTCAAGATTAAACGCTCATAGTACAGGCGATAATAGCCGTCCTATTTTCTCGCGGAGTTTCGAGGAGAAAGGGCGGTTTTTTCTTGCCTCTTCAGTTTCTTCAGTGCATTTCCCTAAAACTTCAATGAAAACGTTTTCGAGTTCCTTTACGAGTCTTGTTGAGTAAACGAATGCCTGAACCTCATAATTTATCCCGAAGCTCAAAGCGTCAAGATTGGCAGTTCCTACCGAAGCGACATGACTGTCGGCAATAAGAGTCTTAGCGTGAATGAGTCTCTCCCTGTAAATAAATACTCTGACTCCTCCTGCGATTAACTCATCGACATAGGACTGTGAAGCCCAAGATACCAGCGTATGATTCGATGACGATGGGATAATTATTCTCACATCAACGCCTCTTTTTACTGCCGACAGCAGAGCGTCAAGGAATTTTCTGTCCGGTGCGAAATACGGAGTTGTTATCCATAGTCTTTTTGCTGACGATGAGATTATGCGTATGTATTCGTCAGCTATTGCCCTGAAATCTTTTCCTGTTCCGCTCGCAGTAATACGGACCGGAACATCTGAATTTGACTCTGCCGTTTTCGGATTGACAATCTCGGTTTCAGGTTGACAATGCCCTCCTGATTTCGTCCACATGTTTGCGAAAATATCATCGAGTTCATTAACGGCCTCACCCTGAAGCATAAGGTGAGTATCGCGCCATTGCCTTAGGTATACATCGCCTATATTGAACCCTCCTAGAAACCCTGTAACCCCGTCAACAGTAATAATCTTTCTGTGATCCCTGTGAAATGTTAAAGGATTGAACCTCATGAACTCAATTCCCGAGTCTGTGAGAGTGCGTATAAATTTTCTGCTTAGCCGCCAGCTTCCTGCTGCATCGGTAATCATTCTGACTTTAACGCCGTTCATTGAGCGTTCTGAGAGTATAGAGGCGATTGTCTGCCCTGTCTCGTCATTGTGAAATGAAAAGTATTCTAGATTGATACAGTATTTGGCATGGGTTAAAGCGTCTTTCATTGCGCTTAGGGTTTCCCTGCCGTTGAGCAAAAGCCTGACTTTGTTGTGAACGGTGATTTTATTCTGCATTGATTAATTATATTCCAATAGCGCGGATATTGTGATTGTTGCAAAATGAAGCGATAAAATCTAAAATTGTCTGGATATTTTGAACTTGAAAGGACTTGAAATTAATCATGCCCAAACTCAGCGACAGAGTAGGAACTTTCACCGACTCGGTAATCCGCCGCATGACCCGTATATGCAATAAGTACGGCGCAATAAATCTCTCACAGGGTTTCCCTGATTGGGATCCTCCCAAAGAAATGTTAGACTCACTCGCAAAGACTGCCTACACAGGCCCCCATCAGTACGCGATAACATTCGGTGCAAAGAATTTCCGTGACGCAGTATGTGCTAAACAGAGCAAAGCAATAGGCCGAGAGATTGACCCCGAAACCGAAATCGTAATCACCTGCGGATCAACTGAGTCAATGATGTCAGCAATGATGACTATCTGCAATCCCGGCGATAAGGTAATGGTATTCTCACCGTTCTATGAGAATTACGGTGCGGATGCAATACTTTCGGGAGCATCGCCGATATATATTCCGTTAGTGCCTCCGACATACGACTATGATATTAACCTGATTGAGGACGGCTTCAAACAGGGTGCTAAAGCTATAGTTATCTGCAACCCTTCAAACCCCTGCGGAAAAGTTTTCACCGAAGCCGAGCTGACTGAAATAGGAAAGCTCGCGTTGAAGTATGACGCATACATGGTAATGGATGAAGTGTATGAGCATATAGTGTTTGACCCGTATAAGCATGTTTATGCATCGGGATTGCCCGGGCTTTTCGACCACGTTATAACGTGCAATTCACTGTCGAAAACTTACTCGATTACGGGCTGGCGTTTAGGGTATTTAATCGGGCCTGCCGATGTTGTTGACGGTGCGAGGAAAGTTCATGACTTCCTTACCGTAGGAGCTGCTGCGCCTTTACAGGAGGCTGCTGTTAAGGCGTATAAGCTGCCGCCTGAGTACTATGACGAGCTCAAAGAGAAGTACACCAGAAAGAGAAATCTGTTTCTTGAAGGGCTTGATGAGGCAGGTTTGAAACATAATGTACCGCAGGGATCATATTTTGTGATGGTTGACGTATCGAATTTCCTTGAGCTTCCGCAGTTCAAGGGATGGACTGATTTGGAGTTCTGCGAGTGGGTCATAAAGAACATAGGAGTTGCAGCCGTACCGGGTTCGAGTTTCTTCCGTGAACCCGTGAACAACCTTATACGTTTTCATTTTGCGCGTTCAGACGAGACATTGAAGGAGTGCGCTAAGAGGCTCAAGAAGATGGCGGAACTGCTCAAGTAACACGAGTAAAGATTATGAGTGTACTTGTAGCTATGAGCGGAGGGGTTGACAGCAGCGTCTCCGCTTATCTAATGCGTAAGAAATTCGGGGAATGCAGAGGGGCAACGATGCTGCTGTTCCTTAACGAGGCACTGGGGATTTCAGGCAAGTACCCGTGCTGTTCGCGTGAAAATATTGTTGATGCTAAGGCGGTATGTGAAGTTCTCGGAATTGAACATGAGGTGATTAACTTCATGGCAGCGTTCGAGGAACATGTTATACGGAAATTTGTTGAGGTTTACGAGTCGGGCGGTACTCCTAACCCGTGTATTGACTGCAACAGGTACATGAAATTCGAAGAATTTTTGAGACATGCGGAGGCTTGCGGACTTGAGAGAATCGCAACGGGGCATTACGCTAGGATTGAGCGTGAAAATTCGGGGCGTTGGCTTCTGCGTAAGGCAGCTGATTTATCGAGAGACCAGAGTTATGTGTTGTACATGCTGACTCAGGAGCAGTTAGCGCGTGTTGAGTTTCCTTTGGGCGGAATGCTGAAGTCTGAGGTGAGGGAGCTTGCGGGGTCATTGGGTTTTGCGAACGCTAAGAAGCATGACTCGCAGGATATATGTTTTGTGCCTGACGGAGATTACGGAGCATTCATCGAGACGTTCACAGGGAAGTCTTACCCTGCAGGCAATTTTGTTGACGCTGGAGGGCGTGTGTTGGGACGGCACAGGGGGATAATCCATTACACTGCAGGCCAGCGCAAAGGTTTGGGGGTAGCTGCGCGGTCGAGGCTGTATGTTTCCGGGATTGACCCTGTGAGGAACGAGATAACATTAGTGCCTGAGACTGAGACGGGACTCTATGCTAGCGGTGTCGTTGTTAGAGGTGTGAATCTGGTTGCGTTTGACGTGGTGCCTGAGAATTTTTCGGGGACAGTGAAGACACGTTACAGGCAGAAGGAGATTCAGTGCAGGGTTAATCAGACGGGTGATGATGAAGTTGTGATTGAGTTTGCTGAGAGGGTGAAGAGTCCTGCGATTGGTCAGGCTGCTGTTGTGTATGATGGGGATTATGTGATATGCGGAGGGAC
>JAFTBA010000139.1 GCA_017458545.1 Synergistaceae bacterium
GCATTAGGGCGTGTGCTTGGCCGTCATGTGAGACAGGCAGGTTCAATGGTAACGGATGAATTTTTGAGGTTTGATTTCACGCACCATTCTGCTGTTACCGACTCTGAAATCGCTGAGGCCGAACGTTTAATCAACGCTGAGATTCTCGCTAACATTGAGGTTAAAATTTCCGAGCACTCGAAGGAAGAGGCTCAGAATTTGGGAGCTAAGGCACTTTTTGATGAGAAGTACGGCGATGTAGTGAGGGGTGTTGATGTTGAAGGTTTCTCGATGGAACTTTGCGGAGGATTGCACGTTAAGAGGACGGGGGACATAGGGAGTTTTAAGATTCTGCGTGAAGAGAGCATAGGTTCAGGGACCAGACGAATCTTAGCGGTAACAGGAATGAATGTTGTAATACTGTTACAGAAACTGTTTGCACTGAGAAGCTCAATGACTGCTCTGTTGTCTGCTGACGAAGAGAATCTCGCGCTCAAAGCCAAAGCACTTGTTGACGAACTGAAAGCTGCTAAGTCCGAGATACAGGCGGTGAAACTCCGTGAACTTTTAGCGAACTCCGAGAGATTTTTGGAACGCGAAGAAATCGGAGGAGTGCTGTTACAGGTTGGGAGGTTCGCTGATATTCCTGCCAACATGCTGCGCGACATAGGCGATAAAGCCCGGGCGCGTTCCGAACCTAATGTTGTGGTGCTTGCGTCAGTGAGCGGAGAAGATGAGTCATGCCAGCTTGTAGTGATGGCAGATGATGAGGCTGTTAAGATGGGAGTTAATGCCGGTGAAATTGTGAAGGAGGCTTGCGCTATTCTCGGAGGTAAAGGCGGAGGCCGTAAGAATTTGGCACAGGGCGGAGGGCGTGAAGGCTCTAAACTTGATGAGGCATTGAATCGGATTCGTGAACTCATGAGAAAACAGACGGCAAAGTAATTTGACATGAAATTTTCTGGAAGGGTACTTGCGCTTGACATCGGAACGGTGAGAATAGGAGCTGCAATTTCTGACTCGCTGGGGGTAATAGCTCAGGGTTTGGGAGTGTGGAAAGCTGAGAACGATGAATGGCGCAGGGATTTTGACGAGGCATTGAGGAGGTATGACCCGAAGGTAATTGTATTAGGGCTGCCCTTGAGGACTGACGGCAGGGAAAGCGAAGCAGTTAGCAGAGTGCTTAGTGTTGTTGAGGACTTGAGGGCGGAATACCCTGAACGCGAGTTTGTGACGCATGATGAGAGGTTCACGACAGTGATAGCACAGAGAGCAATGATTGAGGCAGATACTTCGAGGAGGAAACGGAAGAGGAATGTTGATAAAGTTGCAGCTGTGATAATTTTGGAGGACTGGTTAGAGTCTAACAGGCAGTAAACATAATATCCCCTCTCTGAAACATGGGAGGGGTTTAATTTTATCCTTCAACGGTGAAAACTTCAGAGAAATATTCTTCTGGGGTTAAGGCTTTAACGGTGCTGTTCTCAAAATCCTTAGTGTTTCGCGTGATGATGTAGTCGGCGTTAATTCTTGAGGCTGTTGCGCTCTGAACAGCGTCCTCGAAATCGCGCCACTTCATATCGGCTGCTGTTTCAAGTTCCTGCAGTGTAAAATCCGCAAAATGAAAAGCATTCTTCAAGTTCCACAGCAAATCATCAATCTCATCATAACGTATCTGTTTCCGCATTATGTAGATTATGTTCGCAACCGTCAGTGAAGATATATAACCTTCGGCATATCCTTTCTCACATGATTTCCAGATTGCATATGACGGCATATAAAACTCAATTCTGGCCTGAAGGACATCAAGCAGCACATTAGAATCAATTAGCAATCGCATATTTTTCCCTCAATGCTTCCTCTCTGACATCACGAGCATCATCGTAATCACCCTTCAAAATCCCTGTAAGCTCCTCAACCGCATAAGGTACTACTCTGTATTTTGAAGGATAACGCGCTATCACCTGTCCGTTCTGCTTGTGAATGCAGTCAAGACTGTCAACGATATTAGCTACACGCTCCCAGTATTCATGCTCCGTTTCGTTTGGAAGCCTTTTTATACCTGCCATAACTTTTGCCTCCTTAAGTTTCACATTGCCCCCTCACTAATTCAGCAGGAGAATAAAAATATTATACCTTCTTATTTTTTAATATAATACTGAGAAAAAATTGACTGTCTTTGAGATAAAATAAATGCAAGTAAGTTAAATTAATATTACCCTCCAAATTAGCAGGGATATATAAAATTTCACACATAGACAAAGGAAGGAATTTAATGTGACTAAGAACACTTCACGAGACCCATTAAGACCCCGTCACCGCAGAAGAAACAACAGCATATTTGACGGCGACAAACTAAGTTTCATACCTCTCGGAGGTCTGGGCGAAATAGGAAAAAATATGTACGTCCTCGAATACAACAACGAAATTATCGTCATCGACTCAGGCTTGAAATTCCCTGACAGCGAATTACCGGGTATAGATTACATCGTTCCGGACATCTCTTATCTCGAGGCTAACCGCGACAAAATTCTCGCAATCATTATCACTCACGGACATGAAGATCATACAGGCGGTTTACCTTACGTACTCCCTCGTCTTAATGTACCCTTATACGGCACTCAGTTGACACTCGGATTAATACGCAACAAATTACAGGACGACCTGCCCACCTTCCGCCCCGACATGCACGAAATCAGAGCAGGCGATGTCATCAAAATAGGTTCGTTCACCGTGCGATTCATCGCCGTCGCTCACTCAATACCTGACGGAGTCGCACTCAGCATTGAAACACCTTTAGGCCGTATCGTTCACACAGGAGATTTCAAGCTCGACAGTACACCTGTTGACGGACGCGTTACGGATTACGGCGCATTTGCTGAGGAGGGCGACAAAGGTATTATGCTCTTATGTTCCGACTCGACTAACGCTGAACGTAAAGGCTTCACCCCTTCAGAACGTATCATCTCAGGGACACTCGATACACTGTTCAGGACTTACAGGACTAAGCGCATAATCATCTCTTCGTTCGCAAGCAACGTTCACAGGATTCAACAGGTCGCTGATGTAGCTGCACGTTTCAACAGAAAAATAGCTTTTCTGGGACGCAGCATGTTACGTAACGCAGAGCTTGCGCGCGAAACAGGTTACCTCAAAATTGACAGCAAAATTATCATCAGTATTGAGGAAATCTGGAAATACTCCGATAATCAGCTCGTCATTATCACTACAGGCAGCCAGGGCGAACCTTTCAGCGGCCTCGTAACTATGAGCAGAGGCGAAAACAGATCCGTTGAACTCGGTGAGCATGATGTAGTATTCCTTCTTGCCTCAGTCATTCCGGGTAACGAGAAGCTCATCAACAATACCATTAACAGACTGTTCGCTCAGGGCTGTGAGGTAGTTTACGAGAAGGAACGCCAGATACATGTCTCAGGCCATGCCTCAAGCGAGGAACTCAAAATCATGCTCAACCTTACGCGCCCTCAATACTTTGTTCCTATTCACGGCGAGTACAAACATATGGTCAGGCATTCGCAGCTTGCTCAGGAAGTAGGGATTCTTCCCAGAAATATCTTCCTCATGGCCAACGGCGATATATTAACGTTCACGCGCGGAGCTGAACCCAAAAAGCACGGTCATGTTCAGTCGGGAGCAGTCATTATTGACGGCAACGCTGCAGGAAGCATTCGCAGTGAAGTCCTCAAGGAACGGCGCGAAATTGCTGAGGACGGTGTTATGGCAGTAGCTGTTACTGTCGATGAGAAAGGCAACTTAATTGCACCCGTAGCTATTGAGACTCAGGGAGTATTTATTTCTGAGGACAGCGCAGATATTTTCAACGAGCTTTACGCCGTGAGTGAACAGGCAGTTTTCGAGCTTGCAGGAAGACACGCTAACCCTGACGGCATTAAGAGAACAATTAAAACGCGAGTCCGTGATGTTCTGAGAAAAAGAGATTCATCGTTTGCAGTAGTACTTCCGATTGTTTCGGTTAAAAGCCGTGATAATAATAACGTTTTTGAAAAGGAGTTTTTCTAGTATCATGATACATTCGCTGATATTGGGAGCAGTTCAGGGGTTATGCGAGTTTTTACCCGTTAGCAGTTCTGGACATCTGGCATTGTTCCAGATATTTATGGGTTTCGATGAAAATATGCTGGCGTTCGATATACTTCTTCATTTCGCAACGCTGCTCGCAACAGTAATTTATTTCAGGCGCGACATCATCAGAATACTCACAGAATGGTTCGGGGGATGGTTCACGTCAAAAAAACATTCGGGATGGCCTTACGGCTGGGCAATAATAATCGCTTCAATGATAACGGCTGTAATAGGTCTTGCGCTCAAGTCAACAGCCGAAAAATTTTCAGAGAGTTTAATTCTCGTTGGCGCAGGAGAAATTTTCACGGGCCTCGTACTCATAATGATACCGTTCATAGCATACTCGCGTCCTAATTCCTCATTGCTCAAAACCGCTATCGCTGTCGGAATAGCTCAGGGTATAGCCGTTTTGCCCGGAGTCTCGCGTTCGGGAATGTCAATAGCTATGGGGCTGTTCATGGGACTGGGAATAACTGAGGCATTCCGTTTCTCGTTCCTCATCTCAATACCTGCAATACTCGGCGCAACTCTGCTGGAACTGGTTAAGTGCATTAAATCGGGCGGAACTGTTTTTCTTCCTGAGGGTTACTTGATTGGTGCAGTTGCTGCGTTTGTTTTGGGATTTGCATCGCTGGTGTTCATGAGGCAGTTAGTGAACGCTAAGAACTGGGCATACTTTGGTGTTTACTGTCTTGCCGTAGGTGTTACGGCTATGGTGCTGGCGTTATGATTCCGACAAGAATAATCTTAGCGTCAGGCAGTCCGAGACGCAAAGCACTGCTCGAAAGTATAGGGATTGAGTTTGAAGTGTATAAGCCCGATGCTGATGAGTCGGTTAAAACAGGCGAAACCCCTTCGGAATTATGCAGACGGCTCGCAACACTCAAAGCTGAAGCAGGAATGAGAGTTTTTTCGCGCAACGACATCATCATAGCTGCTGATACTATAGTTGTGATTGACGGCGAAATTTTAGGGAAGCCCGTTGACCGTGAAGACGCTGCCTTAATGCTGAAGCATTTATCGGGGCGCGAACACGAAGTGATTACAGGGGTAGCCGTAAGTTATATGGGCAGGCTTTCAGTGAACGATGAACACACGCGCGTTAAGTTCAGGGAATTAACTGACGATGAAATTTCTGAGTATGTCGCTACGGGTGAAGGGGACGATAAAGCAGGAGCTTATGCGGTTCAGGGCAAAGGTGCATTAATGATTGAGGGCATAACGGGAGATTATTTCAACGTTGTCGGATTACCGCTGTGCAGACTCGGATTAATGCTCAAAGGTATAGGGGTTAGGGTATAGGGTATAGGGGTTAGCTAATCCCTAGTCCCTCTCCCCTAATCCCTACTCCCTAGTCCCCTATAAACCCTCTCCCTAATTTTCCACCCTAAAACATCAGCCGTATATCTCACAACATCATCACATGCTCCTGCATTTCCCATTCTCATTTTGCCCGTCTCACTCATGAACGTGTAAAGCCCTTCATCACCCAGTACCCTCAACGCACATTCGGCAATAGCTTCAGCA
>JAFTBA010000140.1 GCA_017458545.1 Synergistaceae bacterium
CCTCCTGAAATTACTGTGCGTTGATATTATAATATGATTTCAATAATCAGACAGGAGGACTTAATATTCATTGATCGAACTCGAACACATAGTAAAAAGTTTTCATGCCGATAAAGCAGACAAAAACAAATCCATTCACGCTGTCAATGACGTATCACTCTCTATCAATGACGGCGATATTTTCGGCATCATAGGTTTCTCAGGCGCAGGAAAATCTACCCTTGTACGCTGCATTAACCTCCTCGAACGCCCCGACTCAGGCAGCGTTAAAATTGACGGCGTAGAGATGATGACCCTCAAACCCAAAGAACTCTACAAAGCACGTACCAAAATCGGTATGATTTTCCAGCAGTTTAACCTCATGCCTTCGCGGACTGTCCTTCAAAACGTCGCTTACCCCCTCCGCAACATGACGCGCGAGCAAATCCACAAAAGAGTCACTGAACTGTTATCACTAGTTGACATTCCCGATAAGGAAAACGCTTACCCCTCAGAACTCTCAGGCGGTCAGAAACAGAGAGTTGCTATAGCACGAGCACTGGCCAATGACCCCACTATACTGCTCTGCGATGAAGCCACAAGTGCTTTAGACCCCCAGACTACAGGCTCAATACTTCAACTGCTGAAAGACCTCAACAAAAAATTAGGTCTCACAATCGTAGTCATCACTCACGAAATGGAGGTCGTCAAAAATATTTGCCGTAAAGCTGCTGTTATGGACGCCGGAAAAATAATTGAGTCGGGTGATGTCTTCGAGATATTCTCATCGCCTAAACACCCCGTAACAAAAAATTTCGTCCGCACAACTTCTAACCTCTCCAAAATCGAAACACTCATTAATGACGACTCACCTATTGTCAGAGTCAATCCCGGTCAGTTAATGGCAAGATTGATTTACGTTCGTGCTGACGTTTCAGAACCGTTAATATCATATGCTTCGAGGGCATTCGATATTGAAATTAACATAGTGCTTGCTGACGTTGAAATTGTTGCAGGAGCTATGATAGGCGGAACGGTAGTTATTTTCAGCGGTAACAGTGAGAAGATCGACAAGGCATTGAAATATTACAGGGACAAAAATATCCGCGTTGAGGTGATTAAAGATGCAAGAATTACTGCCTAACTTAATGAAACGTCTGCCCGAGTTCTGGAAAGCCTGCGGTGATACATTACTGATGGAAGTATGGTCGGGCGCAATAATATTTGTATTGGGATTAATTTTCGGGATAATCCTAACCGTTACGAAACCAGGCGGAATAATGGAGAACCGTCCCGTTTATCAGGTACTCGACAAAATAATTAACCTTTTCCGTTCAATACCGTTCATAATTTTGCTGACTGCTCTTATGCCGCTTTCACGCGCAATAATGGGTACGGCTATTTACGTTAGGGGAGTGATAGTGCCGTTAGTGTTTGGGGCAACACCGTTTTTTGCCAGACAGGTTGAGAGCGCATTGGCTCAGACCGAAAAGGGACTTGTTGAAGCAGCGTTGTCAATGGGATCGAGTCCGTTTGAAGTAATATTCAGGGTGTATTTGCGCGAGAGTTTAGCACCTATAATCAGGGCTATCACAATAACAATAATAAGCCTTTTGGGTTTAACCGCTATGGCCGGTGCAGTAGGTGCAGGAGGATTAGGAGATTTTGCGATACGTTACGGCCATGACAGGAATATGATTGATATTACGTGGGTAACGGTTATAGTGCTGGTGCTGGGAGTGAGTATAGTTCAGTGGCTCGGTGAATACTTCGCAAGAAAGAATACGCATTAAGTAAAGAATATATTTTTTGTTGAACTGTTGAGCTGATTGTGTGTGTTATTTTAATGTCAATCTTGATGATTTTTGTTGCATATGATATTCTTTGCGCCGTTAAGATTAGTCAGAAGGGAGATTTAATTTTCGTGAGGCTTTCAACTACTGCGCGTTACAGTCTCAGGGCATTATCTGATTTGTGTGCGTACTCGGATTATGACCCGGTATCAGTCAGTGATATTGCAACCCGTCAGAATATCCCCGTTAATTACCTTGAACAGCTCTTCGGCAAACTCAGAAGGGCAGGACTGCTCGAAAGCGTCAGAGGTGCTCAGGGAGGTTATTATCTTGCGCGTTCGGCAAATGAGATAACGATTGCGGAGATACTTCAGGCTTTGAACGAACCGTTCATCTTCGGCTCATGTCAGACCGATAAAGGCTGCAAAAACGCCGTAACCTGTCCAACGTTCAGCTTATGGCGCAGAGTTAAAGGCTCAGTAGATGAGATACTCAGTTCAACAACTCTCGAGGACATAACCCACGAATCAATCTCTCTTCTTGAAACCCATGACACTGACCCCGAACGTCAGGAAGCCATGAACAAAGCATTAAAATCAAAGGGGGAGTAATAAATATAATGTTCGTATACTTAGACCATACCGCTACAACTCCGACAAGTCCTGAAGTCTTAAACGCTATGATGCCTTACTTCGGTGAAATTTTCGGCAATCCTTCGAGCGTTTACTCGTTCTCGCGCAAAAGCAGAACCGCTATCTCAAAAGCAAGAGAGCAAATCGCTAATGCCCTTAACGCTGACCCTTCAGAAATTTATTTCACGGGTTCAGGAACTGAAGCAGATAACTGGGCGTTAAAAGGCACTCTCGAAAAAGCTAAAATTTCAGGCAAAAATCACATCATCACTACCGCTATTGAACATCATGCAATCCTTCATACTTGCGAGTACCTCAAAAAAGTTGAAGGTGCTGAAGTAACTTATCTGCCTGTTGACTCTGAGGGCTTCGTGAATGTTGACGATGTGAAAAACGCTATCACCGATAAGACAGCTGTTGTGTCAGTGATGTTTGCGAACAACGAGGTAGGTACTATTGAACCCGTTGCCGAAATCGGAGCGTTATGCAGGGAACGCAAAATACCTTTTCACACTGACGCAGTGCAGGCAGCAGCTCACCTAAAAATTGACGTTAAAGCTATGAATATTGATATGCTCTCAATGTCAGCTCACAAAATGTACGGCCCTAAAGGTGTCGGAGCATTATACCTCCGTAAAGGACTCAGACCCGAAAATTTTGTTCACGGCGGAGCGCAGGAACATGGCCGAAGAGCAAGCACTGAAAATATTGCGGGTATAGTAGGTTTCGGTGCAGCAATGGATATTTTGCAGGAACGGCTCGAAAATGACATAGCCGTAAACTCAGCGAGAAGAGACAGACTCATTAAAGGCATACTCGAGCGCATACCTCATGCAAAGCTCAACGGCGCAACAGGTACTCACCGTTTACCCAATAATATTAACTTCAGTTTCATAGGAGTTGAAGGTGAAACGTTACTGCTTGACCTCGACGCTAAAGGCATAAGCGCGTCAACAGGCAGTGCATGTTCATCTGAGAGCCTTGACCCTTCGCATGTACTGCTTGCATTGGGATTGAAACACGAAATGGCTCACGGGTCATTAAGGTTTACAATCGGAAGACTGACGACAGATGAACAGATAGATTATGTGCTTGATGTTCTTCCCGAAATAGTAGCTAAGAGAAGGGCAATGTCGCCTTTATGGGAAGAATATCTTAAATCGCAGAAGGGAGAGTAAAACTGAATGGCATTAGATTACAGTCAGAAGGTAATGGATCACTTTATGAATCCGCGAAATGTCGGTGAGATTGAGAATGCTGACGGTGTAGGCGAAGCAGGTAACCCTAAGTGCGGAGACATAATGAAAATATATTTGAAGGTAAATCCTGAGACGAAAGTTATTGAGGACGTGAAGTTTAAGACGTTCGGCTGTGCGAGTGCGATAGCGTCATCGAGTATGGCTACTGAGCTGATAAAGGGACGGACGATTGATGAGGCATGGGATTTGACGAACAATGCGGTTGCCGAAGCGCTTGACGGATTGCCGCCGATAAAAATGCACTGTTCAGTGCTTGCCGAAGAGTCAATACATGCTGCACTGAATGATTACAGGCAGAAAAACGGAATGCCCGTTATCCCTATGGAACATCACGAGGATTAATAGAGCAGGAAAATTAATCCCTCTCCTTAGAGTTTAGGGGAGGGAATTTTTTGTGTGCTATAATCAGCGAAAAATCAAGCTATGAAAGGAATTAGTGATAATGGCAGGAGATACCGCCGCGAATAAACACCTAAATCTTCCCGTAAGGATAGCGCATGTAATCGGCAAGATGCGCAACGGAGGAGTTGAAGCCGTTGTGATGAACTATTACAGGAATATAGACCGCACTAAGATACAATATGACTTCATAATAGACTCGGACTCCTCAAATCCTAAGTTACAGGACGAAATAGAATCATTAGGCGGAAGAGTTATAACAGTACCGCCGTACCAAAAGCCTATTGCATATCACAAAGCACTATATAAACTATTCAGGGAGAATAATTATCTGCTTGTATATTCGCACCTTAATACGCTTTCAGTCTTTCCGTTGTTTGCTGCATGGAGGGCAGGAGTACCCATAAGGGTAGCACATAACCACAGCACAGCAGGTAAAGGCGAGTTCAAACGCAACTTGATGAAATATATACTGCGTCCGTTTGCGAAGGTATTTCCGACTCATTTGTGCGCATGTTCATCTTACGCAGGGAGATGGATATTCGGAGATAAGGCTATGGCTTCGGGGAGAGTCAAGGTCTGGAATAACGCAATCGAAACAGAACGCTTTGCCTACAACGAGTCCGTAAGAAACGAGACACGTAAGTATCTCAAACTCACCGATAAATTCGTGGTCGGCCATGCAGGAAGATTTATGACACAAAAGAATCATGACTTTCTTATAGACATATTCGCTGAGATTCACAGGAGGCGCAGTGATTCAGTTTTACTTCTTGCAGGAGACGGGCCTCTGATGGACGAAATTACAGCAAAAGTTATGCGTCTTGGGCTGAATGACTGCGTTATATTCTTGGGGAGCGTCAACGATATGGAAAGGTACTATCAGGCTATGGATGTGTTCATACTTCCGAGCCTCTATGAAGGTCTGCCCGTAGTAG
>JAFTBA010000141.1 GCA_017458545.1 Synergistaceae bacterium
AAAATTTTTCTGGGGCATATCCGAGATAACAGGCAGTATTTTTCCTAGAAACAATGAGTTTGCGAACCTGAAACCTCCCTTTGAGATGTTGACGTTGCGAATCGTTCCTGCAAACTCAAACAATCCCCCGAAAAGTTCAGCATGTATTCTCCTCAGACATTTCCACGTCCCTGCCATACCAACAAACTCAGGCCATGAACCCCAAATCCTACTCACCCTCTCAGATGATAACCCGTCGATTTCACACATAAACAATCTCCCCCGAACCACACAAAAAAACCCGAAGGAGTTTCCTCCTCCGGGGCAATGCTACCCCACCAGTGTAATCGGCAAAAGACTTTGCGGTGTCGCTTCCATCATTTAATGTTATCGTTAAATCATTTGCTAAAAAAGCGAACGCCGATGACACAGCGAACATTACCGCAAACAACGAGAGCATTAATACTCTCAACTTTCTATTCAACATAAATTCCTGCTATACAAATTTTTGCGCCGCACATTATACAACATCTACGTTCAGAATCGAATCAAATCCTGTAGTCTCTAAGATTTCTTTCACTGACGGCTTTATGTTAATCATTCTGAATCCGTTTTTGGGAAGCTCTTTGAACATTATCATCAGCGCTCTTAAACCTGCCGACGAAATATAATCTAACTCTCCCATATCCAGTTCGGCATTTTGAATCTCATTGCTGCTTTTAATCGCACGGAATTTGTCAAGAAGTTCAGGTGCTGAAATCGTATCAAGCCTTCCGCTCAGCTTCACTCTTAAAGTTGTTCCGTCGATGTAAGATTCTTCTGTGAAATTTCTGCTGACTGAGCGATTCGTTTTTGAGGCGGTTACCCTGCGCGGAGTCATAACGTAATAACTCATGCCCTCTAAAATTTCACGCACAGCACTTTGATTTTTAACCGGTAAACTTTCTGTAGAATGTAATTTTTCGGGCAGATAATACTTCAGCGGTTCAAGCTCCAAATCAAAGCCCATATCATGAATAAACTTTCTTGCTGTCGGCTCATCATCACTGAACATTAAGTTATCGGGAGTATCTATTGAGCGTGCGGATAACGTCTTACGGATAATGTCAATGCTTTTTTCGTTTAACCCTTCCGAAACAGCACGATGAATTAAATCATCTTTCTCAGTGAGCTGTCTGTCAAGCGTTATCCATCGGCCTCCGAACTCTTCAAGCAGCCTGTGAATGTTGCTGAATACTTCTTCAAGTTCTGACTGAGTGAAGTACATTAACATTCCTTCAGTAGTTATCAGGAGTTCACCTTCAGCACCTTTAAGGGCATTCCTGAGTGAGTCATAATTCGTTGCGTCAACCGATGAATAATGAATGAAATTCATATCTTCGGGTGTAAGAAACTTTTTCACGGCAGGCAGAAATTCATCAATTACTGCAGGAATATCACACCCGTAATACTTAACCCCGCCTTTACCCGCGAACCTCAGCCCCCTCGACGTATAACCGCAAGGCAAATCCATAAGCTGATGAAGCCCCGAACGCCTGAAATATTCTTCAGTCGACTCAAATCTCATCTCTATCATTATTGAGGCTATAAGTATTACCTGTTTCATAGAGTTCTTTACGTCTTCGGGCAAATCATTTACGCTGTCAGTTTCAAGAGTGCCGAACCTTAAAGCCTCCAAAAGTTTTTGAGCATTAATATCACCGTTTTCGGCAGTTATTTTGAGGCATGCTTTAGCAGTCTCAAAAACAGGATTGACTTCTTTACGCAGGTTCATAACATTGTCATGATGTTCCGTCACTTTCAGTCCTCCTAAAAAATTTATGTTCAGCAAAAATTATAACGCGTTCAGGAAATCAAGTGCCGTCTGCACAAAATAATCAATTCCGTAAACAAAACACCCTTCATCAGGATTGAACTTCGTGTTGTGCAGCATGGCCATGTCTTTCGCGTCAACTGTTGACGGTCTGCACCCTAACCACGCCATTAAAGCAGGGCGTTCGCGCGCGAAAAACGCAAAATCTTCAGCAGCTAAGTCAGGCTCATCAGCAATAATCACTGAATCATTGCCGTGAATCTTCCTGACGCTTTCGGCAGCAAGTGAAGCCAGTGAAGAATCATTCACTAACGGAGGATAACCCTTAACGTATTCGACATCGCATGATGAACCTAATGACTCTGCTATGCCCTTAGCTGTTCGGGTGATGAGTTCGGGCATCAGTGATTGTATTTTCGGATTGAGAGTCCTCACAGTTCCTTCGAGCTTAACAGTGTCGGGAATAACATTGTACCTGTAACCGCCGTGTATAGTCCCTATCGTTAAGACCGCCGAGTCCAACGGTGAGACTGAACGCGAGATTATGCTCTGCAATCCCGTTATGATGTGTGCCGATGTAACAACAGCGTCATTACCCTGATCGGGTCTCGAACCGTGAGCCGTTTTGCCGTGAACCGTCAGGAAAATTCTGTCTGACGCTGCCATACATGAACCTGAACGTATAGCAACCTTCCCGGTCTCAAACAACGGCCACACATGAAGAGCTATCAGCGCGTCAACATAAGGATTCTCAAGGACACCTTCACGAATCATTCCCGGAGCACCGCCCGTAGGGTTAAATTCTTCTGCAGGCTGGAAAATAAACTTGATGTTTCCGCTGAACCTGTCCCTCATCTCCGAGAGTACACACGCTGCTCCGAGCAGCATAGCAGTGTGAGTGTCATGGCCGCAAGCGTGCATTACACCCTGAGTCTGAGAGGCGTAAGGGAGTCCCGTTTCCTCGTTCAACGGCAGAGCGTCCATGTCGGCACGTAAAGCAATAGTTTTGCCCTCACCTTTTCCGCGAAGTAAACCGATGACCCCGAAACCTCCGATGTTACGTTTAACTTCAAGGCCGAGTCCTTCAAGAACATTTGCGGCAATGTCTGATGTACGTTCTTCATGCTGGGATAATTCTGGGTGCGAATGAATATCCCTTCTCCATGAGATTACCTGAGACAAAAATTTTTCAGCATACATTTTGTGAATCACTCCTCTAAGTTAAGCAAATATTTTTTGATTTCGTTCTTTGGGAGTCCGAATCGTTCCGAGACTGACAGGACGGTATCTCTCATACTTATTCCTGACTCATACACGGCTTTAGCCTCATCTTTCCACGTGTCATTAACTGACTCACTGCACCCGTCAACAACAAGCACTAATTCCCCTTTAACCCCCTGAGTCAAACGTTCGAGAATTACGCTCAAATTACCGCTGATGACTTCCTGATACACTTTGCTGATTTCGCGGACTAATGATGATTTCCTGTCGCCGAAAATTTCAAGCATATCTTCAACATCTTTCACTGCTTTGTGCGGTGAAACGTAGAAGCATAACGTCATCGGTATCTTGCTGACAGAATCAAACAGTCTCAAACGTTCGCCGTGTT
>JAFTBA010000142.1 GCA_017458545.1 Synergistaceae bacterium
ACAAATACAGCCTGTTTCATTCTCTGTTCAAATTCGTTCCATTGAAGCGGCCTGTTATCCATACATGAAGGGAGTCTGAATCCGTTTTCAACGAGAACTGTTTTGCGTGCTTTATCGCCGTTGAACATAGCCCTTACCTGCGGAAGTGTTATGTGCGACTCGTCAATAACCATAATGAAATCGTCAGGGAAAAAATCTATCAGCGTTCCTGGAGGCTGACCGTGTTTTCTCCCGTCAAGGTACACAGAATAATTTTCGATTCCCGAACAGTAACCTGCCTCGTTTAACATTTCAAGATCATAAAGAGTCCTCATTCTGATTCTCTGAGCCTCAACTAATTTTCCTTTCGATGTGAAATCGGACTCAATTTCAGCGAGTTCACTGCGTATTTTAGGAACAGCCTTAGCGATTGAGTCAGTCTGCGTAACATAATGCTGTGCAGGGAAGATTGAAGCTGTTTTAACGTTTTCGATTACGTGTCCTGTTAAAGGGTGAGTGATGTCAATGCGTTCAATCTCATCATCAAAAAAAGTTATCCGTATACATGTCTCGTCCTCATAGGCAGGGAATACCTCAACGGTATCACCCCTAACCCTGAACTTTCCCGGTTCAGGTGTAAAGTCAGTGCGTTCGTAATAATTCCCGACTAAACGCGCTAAAAATTCATGCTCATCAATTCTGTCATTAACACTGAATGAGATTATAGCCTCCTCGTAAGTCTCCTTTAATCCCAAACCGTAAATACATGACACGCTCGCTACAACTATAACATCATGGCGTTCAATCAGTGCTTTAGTTGCCGAGAGGCGTAAACGTTCTATTCTGTCGTTAATTGAAGCGTCCTTCTCAATGTAAGTATCACTCTGAGGAATATATGCTTCGGGCTGGTAATAGTCGTAGTAACTGACGAAATATCTAACAGCGTTTTCAGGGAAGAACGCTTTGAACTCACTGTAGAGCTGTGCAGCAAGAGTCTTATTATGAGCGAGAACCAGTGCAGGACGGTCAAGATTAGCGATTATGTTTGCGACCGTAAAAGTTTTGCCGCTTCCGGTAACGCCTTTAAGCGTCTGGAAACGGTTACCTTTACGGAGGCTTTCGGTGAGAGCGTTAATAGCTTGAGGCTGATCTCCTGACGGCGGCCAGTGCGAATAAAGAACAAAATGTTTTTCTTCCGACAATGTGAGAATGTTTCCTTCCGTATAAAATTTTGAACTTAATGCAGACATAATTATCGCCGTGAAATTAAACCTGTCAAAAATTTTTCATGCTGATTAAAATAAATGCTCATTAGAATCGTTTATGCAAGTATGTTGAATTAATGAGCGGTTCAGAAAACAAAGTATAATGATAAAATTCTAAGCAATTCAGAAGGGAGATAAAACTTAATGAAACGATTGATGCAGGGTAACACGGCAGCAGCCAGAGGATTATATGAGGCCGGCTGTTGTGTGGCATCAAGTTATCCCGGTACACCCAGTACCGAGATCACGGAAGAACTCGCTAAATATAACGAAGTTTATTCCGAATGGGCACCTAATGAGAAAGTTGCTATGGAAACGGCTTTCGGTGCATCGCTGGCAGGTAAACGCAGTTTTTGCGGAATGAAACATGTAGGTCTTAACGTTGCTGCAGATCCTCTGTTCACGGTAGCATACACAGGTATTAACGCAGGAATGGTAATCTGTGTTGCCGATGACGCAGGTATGCACTCATCACAGAACGAACAGGACTCACGTCATTACGCGCGCGCAGCTAAACTCCCAATGCTTGAACCGTCAGACTCTCAGGAGGCTTTAGAGTTCTTCAGGAGGGCATACGATATTTCGGAGAGCTTCGACGCTCCCGTTATCGTCAAAATGTGTACCAGGATAGCTCATTCGCAGTCGTTAGTCGAAACAGGTGAACGCAAAGAAATTCCCGAACGCCCTTACGAGAAGAATATCGCTAAATACGTTATGATGCCGGGCAACGCAATTAAACGTCATCCTTTCGTTGAGGAGAGAATGAAAAGGCTTCAGGAATTCGCAGAGACTTCGGACATTAACAGGGTCGACTCCGGAACTGACTCATCGCTCGGTATAATCACATCGTCAACTTCATATCAGTACGTTAAAGAATCATTCGGTGACAAATACCCCGTGTTGAAACTCGGAATGATTTGGCCTATGCCCGACAGAATGATTCGGAAATTTGCAGACAGTGTTAAACGCTTAGTGATTGTTGAAGAGTTAGACGGTTTCATAGAGGAACATTGCAAAGCGTTAGGCATTGAGTGCGAGGGTAAATCATTGTTCGGTTATTTGGGTGAACTGAGTCAGAACATTGTTGCCGAAAAATTAGGCAGTCCTAAAACTTCAGGCCGTAAACTCAGCGAATCGGTGAAAATTCCTCCGCGTCCTCCCGTAATGTGTGCAGGCTGTCCGCACAGAGGATTATTCTTCACTCTCAATCAGTTGAAATGCACTGTCTTAGGCGATATAGGGTGCTATACATTGGGAGCTGTTGCGCCTTTGTCGGCAATGGATATGACGCTCTGCATGGGTGCGTCGGTCAGCGCATTGCACGGTTTCAGCAAGGCAGGCGGTAAAAACGCTGTTGCTGTAATCGGCGACTCAACTTTCATGCACTCAGGGATGACGGGACTCGCTAACATCGCTTACAACCAGAGCAAATCGACAGTAATAATCCTCGACAATTCAATAACAGGTATGACAGGACATCAGCAGAACCCCACTACAGGACTCAACATTAAGGGAGATCCTGCAGGAAAGATTGACCTTGAGAGTCTGTGCAGGGCTATGGGATTCAGGAGGGTGAGAGTTGTTGACCCCTATAACCTGAAGGAATGCGAAGAGGCTTTGAAGGAAGAATTAGCCGCTGATGAGTCGTCAGTGATAATTTCGAGGAGACCGTGCGCATTGCTGAAGTACGTTAAGCATAACCCTCCGCTCAAAGTTGACACGGTCAAGTGCGTTGGGTGTAAATCGTGCATGAAAATAG
>JAFTBA010000143.1 GCA_017458545.1 Synergistaceae bacterium
TATCTCCTCGAATGCCAAATACAACTGGAGTGCTGCGAGCGGCAGTGCCGGAGGCGGCGGAACGATTCCGGGCGGAACAACATCGGGAGATCAGAGCGGTCAGCAGTCAGGCGGTCAGTCGGGTTATTCGACGATACCTGTAACTCCTACGACTCAGACGATAGGGACTGACACGACATTTACGCTGTTCCCTACGGAGTCATCGATTCAGGAGGACACTGAGGGTACAAGGACTATTCCTTCGAGCGGTAATGTGTTTGAACTTGTGCACAGGGTAAACGATTTCGCAGGAATGACCAACAACTGATAAAGCACATGAAACGCACAGAAGACTCACGGTTTTAAGCCGTGAGTTTTTTATGTGGTATGAAAACCACTGGCGACGTTGGTGGTGCCGGTTGTTCTGTTGACTGTATAATATTCTTACGGCGGTGATTAATATGCAGAATATAACCATTACAGGATTTCAGAAAAATGTTATTCCGATACTTGAACAGACTATAAAATACAATGAACCCGTCAATGTTGTTACGGATAACGGGAACGTAATAATTCTCAGTGATGAGGATTACAGGGGAATGCTTGAGACGATCAATCTTCTTTCAATTCCCGGTATGCGCGAAAAACTTATTGACGGAAAATCTGAGCCTGTTTCTGACTGTGTGCCCGAAGAAAAAATTGTCTGGTAGACTCGGATTTGTATAGGATAACTTATTCGCGTAAAGCACTCAAAGACATTCCAAAACTTAAATCAGCAGGGCTTGACAGGAAAGCCAAAGCCCTGATTGATGTTATACGTGAAAATCCTCTCCAAAATCCTCCCTCATATGAAAAATTATCAGGTGTACTGCAAAATCTTTATTCACGACGAATTAACATTCAGCACAGACTCGTTTATGAAGTCATTGAAGATGAAAAACTCATAAAAATCCTCAGCATATGGTCGCACTATGAGCGTATTTAATTTAATTGATACTTGAATTTAATGAGGCAGAATTTTTTGTGTCCTAAGTAAAAATAACTATTGCAAATTTCAGGTTACGGGTTTAATATTTGCCGCGTTGTTCAGTTAGCACTCTTATTGATTGAGTGCCATTAAAACAGAGGAGGCAAATCAGAATCATGAAACTTAAACCGTTAAGCGACAGAATAGTAGTAAAAGTTCTTGAGCGCGAAGAGAAAACTAAAGGAGGATTATTCCTTCCTGACACAGCAAAAGAAAAACCCACTGAAGGCGAAGTCCTCGCTGTAGGTACAGGCAAAATTCTTGACAACGGCCAGAAACAGCCCGTTGAGGTCAAAGTAGGAGACAGAATTATATTCAGCAAATACGCAGGAACTGAAGTTAAAGTTGACGGCGAAGACCTCGTTATTTTCAGCGAGCGCGATGTTCTTGCTATCGTAGAGAAATAAGAGACTAAGGAGATAATAATTATGGCTAAAATACTTTCATTCGGCGAAGAAGCCAGAAGAGCTATGCTCAGAGGTATTGACAAAGTTGCTGACACTGTAGGCGTTACTCTCGGCCCTAAAGGAAGAAATGTCGTACTCGAAAAGAAATTCGGCTCACCCATGATCACTAATGACGGCGTTACTATCGCTAAAGAAATTGAGCTCGAAGACCCCTTCGAGAACGCAGGCGCACAGTTACTCAAAGAAGTAGCCTCGAAAACTAACGACATCGCAGGTGACGGCACTACAACCGCAACAATTTTCTCACGCGCTATCATCCGCGAGGGTATGAAAAACGTTGCAGCAGGTGCTAACGGTATGTTAATGCGTCAGGGAATCGAGGAAGCTATCGACTTTGTTGTCGACGAACTCAAAAAGCAGAGCACTCCCGTTAAAGAAAAAGAGAAAATCGCTCAGGTAGCTTCAATTTCAGCTAACGACGCTGCAGTAGGCGCACTCATCTCTGAGGCTATGGCCAAAGTAGGAGAGGACGGCGTTATCACAATCGAAGACAGCCAGACAGTTGGAACTACTCTCGAAATGGTCGAGGGCTTACAGTTCGATAAAGGCTATATCAGCCCTTACATGGTAACTGACAGCGACAGAATGGAAGCAAGTTTTGACGATGCTTATATCCTCATTCATGACAGCAAAATCAGCAACATTAAAGACTTGCTCCCCGTCCTCGAAAAAGTAGTGCAGACAGGCAAACCGTTAGTCATCATCGCTGAAGACGTTGAGGGCGAGGCACTCGCTACTCTCGTGGTCAACAAACTTCGCGGAGTTATGCAGGTTGCAGCAGTCAAAGCACCCGGTTTCGGCGACAGAAGAAAAGCTATGCTTCAGGACATCGCTATCGTTACGGGCGGTGAAGTAATCAGCGAAGAACGCGGAATGAAATTTGAGAACACTGAACTCTCAATGCTCGGACGCGCTAAGAAAGTACGCATTACCAAAGAAGACACTACGATTACTCAGGGCGCAGGCAACCCCGAAGAAATCCGTCACCGCGCAGGACAGATCCGCAAAGAGATTGAGGACTCGACATCTGATTACGACAAAGAGAAACTCCATGAGAGACTCGCTAAACTTGTCGGAGGCGTTGCAGTTATTCAGGTAGGTTCAGCTACTGAGACTGAACAGAAAGAACTCAAGCACAGAATCGAAGACGCTCTTAACGCAACTCGCGCCGCTGGTGAAGAGGGTATCGTTGCAGGAGGCGGTGTAGCCGCTCTTAACTGCGCTACAGCACTTGAGCCGTTCGTCGAGAAATTATCAGGCGATGTTAAGACAGGTGCAAGAATCGTTCTTGACGCACTCAAAGCCCCGTTATACCTCATCGCTGAGAACGCAGGTTATCAGGGTGATGTAGTAGTCGAGAGAGTCAGAAGCGAGAAAATCGGTCACGGACTCAATGCCGCAACAGGCGAGTACACCGACATGGTTGCAGCAGGTATCATTGACCCCGTTAAGGTAACGCGTTCGGCTCTCCAGAACGCAGGTTCAATAGCTGCTATGGTCCTCACTACTGAGGGAATCGTTGCGGATAAACCCGAAAAGAAAGACGCTGCCCCTGCAATGCCCGGCGGTATGGGCGGTATGGACGGTATGTATTAAACACGTAAAATCAAACTTAAAACATACTGACAAAGACATTAACAAGGCCGTTGATTCTTTCACGGCCTTTTTTCGTATAATACCTCCGTATAAAAATCATTAACGGAGGTTATATCATTGGTACACAGAATTTTCACCGAACGAAAAGACTCTAACAATCCCGAATCATCTTCACTCCTGGCAGAACTTCAGAACCTCACAGGCTCTTCACTCACACGCATACGAATCTTTAACCGTTACGACATTCAGGGCTTAACCGATTCACAGCTCAACATCTGCAAAAATTCGGTCTTCGCTGAACCCTTCACTGACAACATCTTCAACTCATTACCTGATGATGCTGATTACGTCCTCGCTGTCGAATACTTACCCGGTCAGTACGACCAGAGGGCTGACGCTGCTGAACAGTGCGCAGGACTCTTACTCGGTTTCAGGCCAATAGTCAGAACTGCTAAGGTCTATCTGTTCTACGGCTCAATCGAAAATTTCGGGGCTCTCAAAAAATTCCTCATCAATCCCGTTGAAGCACGCGAGGCTCAGTTAAACACTTACGATTCGCTTGACACTGATTATCCTGCTCCCGATGACGTTAAAACTGTCGATGACGTAATGAGCATTGAAGGGTTAGCCATGAACAATGACGATTTACTCTGCATTAAGAAATATTTTGAAACTGAGGGACGTAAACCTACTCAGACAGAAATTAAAGTGCTCGATACATATTGGTCTGACCACTGCAGACACACTACCTTCATGACTCACATTGACGGCGCGGAAATTAACGATGATGCAGTCAGAGAAGCATTCAACAGTTACATGGCCGTCCGCAAAAAACTCAATTACCCCTCAGATAAACCCGTTACACTCATGGACATCGCTACAATAGGCGCAAAATTTCTCAGGTCTCAGGGCAAATTACCCGACCTCGTTGAGAGCGAAGAGAATAACGCCTGTACAGTCAGAATTAATGTTGACGGTGAGTCGTGGCTGCTCCTGTTCAAGAACGAAACACATAATCATCCTACTGAGATTGAGCCTTTCGGAGGTGCAGCAACATGTATAGGCGGTGCAATCAGAGACCCTCTTTCAGGACGCGCTTACGTCTATCAGGCAATGAGGCTCACAGGTGCTGCAGACCCCTCAAAGCCTTCACCCTCAGGCAAATTACCTCAGCGTTCAATCATCACTAAGGCTGCTCAGGGTTACAGCTCTTACGGTAATCAGATAGGACTCCCGACAGGGATAGTTCAGGAAATTTATCACGAGGGTTACAGGGCCAAGCGTCTCGAAACAGGTGCGGTAATCGCAGCAGTTAAAGAGTCAAATGTTATCCGTGAACGCCCCGAACCCGGCGATGTTGTTTTGTTACTGGGAGGCAGAACGGGCAGAGACGGTATAGGCGGTGCAACAGGCTCATCAGTTTCACACACTTCAAGCTCAATAGAAACATGCGGTGCTGAAGTCCAGAAGGGTAACGCTCCTGCTGAACGAAAACTTCAGCGTTTGTTCCGCAATCCTGAGTTCACACGGCTCGTTAAACGCTGCAACGATTTCGGCGCAGGAGGTGTCAGCGTTGCCGTAGGTGAACTTGCTGACGGTCTCGACATTAATCTCGACGCTGTACCCCTCAAGTATTCGGGCTTGAACGGCACTGAAATAGCTGTCAGTGAGTCTCAGGAGCGCATGGCCGTTGTCATAAGTGCAGATAATATTGAGAAGGTTAAAGCCCTCGCATTGAGTGAGGACGTTGAAGCAAGCGTTATTGCTGACGTTAATGACTCGGGCAGAATGAGAATGACTTGGCGCGGAAAAGAAATCGTTAATCTCTCGCGCTCATTCATAAACACTAACGGTGCATCAAGGCACATAACCGTTAAAGTCAGCGCAATGCCGTCAGCGTCACCAAAAAACCCGTCACCAAAAAAATTCCCTGACTCGCTCGCAGACCTCAATGTGTGTTCAAAGCGCGGACTCGCTGAAAGATTCGACTCTACTGTAGGAGCTAACACCGTTTTAATGCCCTTCGGCGGTAAGTATCAGAAGACCCCTTCAACGGCCATGTGTGCAAAAATTCCCGTAGGCATTGAATCTGATACTGATGTATGTTCGTTAATGTCGTGGGGATTCAATCCTTATGTTTCTGAACGCTCACCGTTTGACGGAGGTTATACGGCGGTAACTGACTCGCTCTGCAGGATAATTGCTGCAGGAGGTAA
>JAFTBA010000144.1 GCA_017458545.1 Synergistaceae bacterium
TATAAAGGACGCAATGTTTTCAGAGCAGTCAATGGGTCAGACAGTAGCGGTTGAACCTTCTGATGGAGTTATCTCAGCACCTGCAAACGGCAAAATTGAAATGATTTTCGAGACGGGACACGCTTTCGGAATGAGAATGCCTGACGGAACAGGGCTGTTGATTCACATAGGAGTTGATACAGTAAACCTTAAAGGGCAGGGCTTCACAGTCCTCAAGAAAGAGGGCGATAACGTTAAAGCAGGTGAACCCGTAGTGAGGGTTGACCTTGATGTTCTGAGGAATGCAGGTTATTCGCCTCAGACGATGATTGTTATCACTGAACCTGTTGAGGAAGGAAAGCCACTGACATTCATTGAGTTTGGGAAGGACGTTTCACGCGGAGACGTTATCAGTCTGTAGGAAGTCGAAAAAATTAAACCTCCCTTTAATTTTTGAGGGGGGTTTTTGTTGGGTTTGTTTACACTGCACGCGCCATATAGCTCTTGCCTTTCAGCCTTACCAGAATCCTCAGTGCCTCCATCGGCGTAATATTATCCGTATCAATCTCCGATAACTCCTCAACAACTGCATCACTTTCAGGCGACAGCATCATTATCTGCCGTCTCAATGCCGTTTGCGGCAAAGGTGCAGGAATATCCTTAACCTCTAACCCGTCCTTCTCGAAAATACCAAGCAGTTCAAACGCCCTCCTCAACACTACATCAGGCAGTCCTGCTATCCTCGCTACTTCAATTCCGTATGATCTCCCTGCTGCTCCGGGCACAACCTGATGAAGAAACATTATCCCTTCTTTGCCCTCAGAAACTGTCATGCTGTAGTTCTTAACTCCCTCTAATCTCTCCTCAAGGCACGTAAGCTCATGGTAATGTGTCGCAAATAACACTCTTGCTTTCGATGCTCCCTGCAAATACTCAAGCACTGCCCACGCTATACTCATTCCGTCATACGTTGCAGTTCCTCTCCCGACCTCATCGAGTATAATCAGACTCCTGTCAGTTACGTTGTTCAGTATGTTAGCAGTCTCAAGCATTTCTACCATGAATGTGCTTGACCCCCTCACTAAATCATCCCTCGCTCCTATCCTCGTAAATACCCTGTCTACAAGTCCTATTACAGCACTGTCAGCTGGTACCCACATACCTGCCTGAGACATTATCACTATTAACGCAGTCATTCTTAACCATGTTGACTTGCCTGCCATGTTAGGCCCTGTCAGAATTATTACTCTTCCCTTAGGGTTAAGCGTTACATCGTTAGGGACAAATCCTGCGTCTTTCAGTTCTCGTTCAATAACAGGGTGCCTTCCTGCTTTGATTTCAACAACGTCAGAGTCATTGACAACAGGACAGCAGTAATTCCCCAGCCTTGCTGTCTCAGCTGATGACGCAGTGCAGTCAAGTATTCCGATTAAACGCGCCGTCATCTGTAACTCCTTGCTGTGTTCAAGCACCTGGCTTATTACTTCCCTGTAAAGTTCGGATTCAATACGTGAGATTTCAGCTTCTGCATTCTTCATTTTTGACTCGAAACTTTTTAGCTCAGGTGTCGTGTAACGTTTAGCATTAACCAGCGTTTGAGTATGTCTGAAATTTTCAGGCTGAAATGCTAATCCTGCTTTGCCCGTCTCCAAATAATAACCGAATGCATTATTGTAACCTGCTTTGAGTTTGGGAGTCCTAGTGTTTTCGCGCTCGCGTTCAAGGTATTCCGATAGCCATTGCTCTCCCCTTTGCGAGAAATTTCTGAGGTCTGCAAGCTCGGAACTGAATGAAGACTTTATCACAGGAGCTGCTCCGAAATATCTCGGTAACTGTTCCTCCAATGCACTCTCCAAATATCCGCTTAACTCCGATGTATCCGGTATAGCTTCGATAAGTTCCCTTAAAGGTTCATCGGGTGATATTGATTTTATTGAAGGAATTATCCTGAGAGTATCTCTCACTGCGGCCAAGTCAATAGGATTTCCGCTCCCCAGTGCCAAACGCGATAATGAGCGTTCAATGTCCCTCGTCCCAGATAAAGCGTCCTGAAGCTGCGCGCATTCACGAGGTGATGAGACCAGTACGCCGATATATTCCTGTCTGCGTTTTATTGCTCCTGTGTCCATCAAAGGACGTAATATCCAGTCTCTTAACGTGCGTCTTCCCGGGTTAGTTCTGCACCTGTCTATTGACGTGAACAGTGAAACGCTTGAGCCTGAAGTTTCTGGGATTAATTCGAGATTTCTCTGTGCTGACGAATCCAGACTCATTCTGTCCTTAACGGTTAAGGGTGAGAGTTTAAGAACGTCATTTAACGAACTGAACTGAGTCGCAGTAAGATAATCGAGTGCTGCCCATGCAGGCCCTGTACATAAATCGCCGTCAGTAATCCCAAATCCTTCGAGTTTCGCCGAATGCAATGCCGATTTCAACCGCCCTGAAGCATTTTCGGGCTTGAACGTCTCGGGTGAAACTGCTCTCAGCGTATAACCGTGTAAAAATTCAGGTAGAGTTTTAATGTTCGAGGGATAAAGAATTTCGGAGGGCGCAAACGCAGATATTACAGCTTCAGCGTCCCTGATGCTTAACGTTCCTGCCTCAAGCAGTCCGGTATTAACGGATAAAAGTGCTGCGGCGATTTTTCCTTTAACGGGCCATACTGCAGCAAGATGAGCCGACTCGCCCGACTCATCATCGGGAATGTATGTACCGGGAGTTGCGACTCTGATTACCCTGCGTTCAACGAGACCTTTGGGATTAGGTTCACCGATCTGTTCACAGATTGCAGCGCGGTAACCTGCCTTAATCAAACGCGATAAATATGAGTTAAGGGCATGATGAGGTATTCCTGCCATAGGAATTTTTTTGTCCTGATCTCTTGCCGTTAAAGCAATGTCGAGAACGGCGGAAGCCTGACGAGCATCGTCAAAAAACATCTCATAAAAATCTCCCATTCTGAACAGAAGAATGGTATCGGGATATTGTTCCTTGAAGGCTTTGAACTGTTCAAGCCACGGGGTCATTTTAATGTCTGACGGTATAACGCTCATGAGCTACCAGCTTTCCGAATCCGATAAATTTTTAAGTGCGTTTAATATTTTACCGTATAAATCAGGAATGTTCTTCCTGAGTTCTGCAATATAATTACGGATTTTCTGACGTTCCGTATGACCTGCGAAAGGGCAGGGGCTTTCTATTACGGGCAGACTGAGCCGTTTAACCTCGTCAATAACTGCCGCTTCTGTTGCGAGTACTAAGGGACGTATAACTGTAACGCCCGTACGTGTCATGAGGAGTTTAGGCTGAAAACTTTTAGCGCGTCCCGAATGAAACAGGTTCATGAAGAAAGTTTCAGCGGCATCATCAAGAGTATGACCGAGAGCTAATTTGTTGTAACCGTTCTGAGCTGCAAAAGAACTGATTATTCCGCGCCGCATGTTAGCACAGAATGAACAGGGTGATTTTTCGTTACGCGCGTTAATGATAGCGATGATGTCCTGTTCAATGACAGTGTAAGGGACGTTAAGGTCAGCGCAGAAATTTTCGAGGGGCTGAGTGTTAAGCCCTGAGAGTTTAACGGTGAGGGCTGCAAGTGAGAATTTAACGGGGCTTCTGCGTTGAAATTCATACATTGCCCGGAGAAGAAGAAGGCTGTCCTTACCGCCTGAGAGACCGATGAGGAGTTTATCGCCGTCGGAAATCATTTGCCATTCGGAGAGAGCACTGCCTATTTTGCGGCGTAAGGAGTGATTAATCATCTGTTGAAATAAATAAATACTCAGGCTTTAATTTCAGCATAGCGTTCACTGTTCAGTATTTCAAGCATGTATGACAACGGCGACAGATTATGACTCTTAATCATCGAGAATATTCTGGGTGATACACCGCTGACTAATGCGACTCCCTGTTCATTCATGGTAACGGGCTGCTGTCTGTTACGGCTCTCAACGTTCCAGAATACTACCTGCGGAAGCGTATATCCCTTCTCAGTAAAAATCTTCTTAGCGTAATCAAAATTAGTCATGTCAGCATTCTCAGTACAGTAATCGAACTCCATATCGCTTATGATGTAAAGCGTTGAAGGTAATTCTGACTTAGGAAGATTATTTTTGACGGCAGTGTTCAAAATTAACTCAAACACTTTCTGAACGTCAGTATTCTCTACCCCGTTGAAACCAGCGCAATATTTTACCTTTTCGGCAATGTCATCACCTTTGATTTCAACGAGCTCAGGATTTTTCGAGAACGTTATGAAGTGGTTGTGAAACTCACCCGTATTACGTTCGGCAAAATATATTCCCAGCGATAACGCAACTGCTATCGGTGAAACGAGATACCCTCCGTACATTGAGCCTGAGCCGTCAACAACAACAAGAGCATTCTCACCGTCAGTGAAATCTTCCTGAGCGTTCCATGTTGTATTAATGGACTTGATTTCGTCATCGCTCAACATTCCGAAGTCAAGCAAAGGACGTATTATATCGTAAGGCGCGAGAGTACCCGTGTGAATTTCCGCTTTGCCCTCAGCAACATCATCAAGGAACTTTATATAGCGTTCATTGTCGTTGCGTATGAATGCCTGCCTGTATTTGAACATGGCCTTTGAGGGCTGACGTGAATAGTCGAAAGTATAATCCTTAGTTCTGAGATTGTTCTCGATGATTTTGAGTCGGGCGCGTAATTTTGAGAGTGCCTGCCTGTAATCCTTCAGGGACATTCCGAGCTTGGAGGCTGAAATTTTAGCCAGATGCCTTGTGTTACGGTCAGAGGCGTTGATTGACGGAAGCCATTTAGCGAGGAGTGAGGGCGAATCGGAATCGAGATCTGATTTCAACTGAGAGGCAATGAGAGTGAATGCTGACGATTCGCAGGGAGTGCCTATGAGTGTTAAGAGGTCATCATAACGTCCGTATTCGGGAATGAATGAGATGTTATTGACGACGGTTGAGGGTGAATTTTCCGCGAGCCACCGAAGTATTGAGCGGAAAACTTTTCGTTCACCGAGTCCGCCTCTGATGTCGCGGGCGTAGAAAGCTGTTTTAACGGCCAAGCCCGGATTTTCGGTGAAGGCTCTCATGAAACGGGTCATTATTTCGTCATCATTTGAATTGCGTAAAGCTCCTATAGTTGCGAACAGGTCTAAGCAGTCTGAGAGGGTAGATTTGTGAGTGAGTGCTGAATTTTCGGTGAGGGTGTAATTAGCTTCGTTTTTGAGCCGGTCTAACATAAATATCCTCCTGAAATTAAAGACAAGGCGCAGGGTTTTACTTTTTTACAGAAAGTTATTGTGATTGCTGTATGCGCCTTTAAGATTCCAAAGCACTGCTTTGCGCTGATGATACTGACGGGCGAAACCATCATTTATCTGTCAGAAAAAAATTTGCTGTAAGTGCTTTTACGGCGTGAATTATAGCATGAAAAGGGATGGTAAAGGGAAAAAAGTTACCTCATTAATAATGATACGGCTACCTGTACAACACATACTACGATTGCAACGACTATTCCTAACTGTGCAACGTTGAGAGACTGACCCACTTTTATATCGTCAAGCCGTTCTTTCATGTCATTGATTGCCACAGTGAATGTATCAACTACACCGTCTATACGAGTGTTTATGTTCTTGATGTCGCCTTTGATTTCAGTGTACATAGTTTCCTGCTTAGCGTTCAAAGCCTCCTGCTTGGCCATGTTAGCGTCCTGTTTAGCCAAATTAGCGTCCATCAATGCTTTAATTTCACGCATAGTTACATCATGGTAATCTTTTCGTACATATTCTCCGTCCATAACATTCAGCCTCCTTTTAATTAAGTAAATTATAGCATTTCGAGATAACATTTAATTTCCAGTTTCACCTTCTCCAAATCCGAACACGTCAAAATCGGAAGCAATCTCTTTATCTCCCCGATACTCTTGTCCCACCACCGCAGCCTCATCAGCAGCTCGATTAATTCCACGTCAAAACGTCTGCGAATCACTACCGCAGGATTCCCGGCAGCAACAGTATACGGCGGAATATCTCCTGCTACTGTACTGTTCAATCCTATTATTGCCCCGTCACCTATACGGACTCCTGGCAGAACTGTAACATTCTGTCCTATCCACACGTCATTACCGACAACAGTATCACCCTTTAACGGGAGGTCAGCATTTGCAGGAGGCTTTGCGTATTCGTTCCAGCCCTCGAAAATGTAAAACGGGAACGTTGTCGCGCAGTTCATTTGGTGATTGGCACCGTTCATCACAAATTCAACGCCCTCTCCGATCTGGCAGAACTTCCCGATAATCAGCCTGTCCCCGTTGAACTCATAGTGATGGGTAACATGTTTCTCAAAATCACGTCCGCTGTAATACGAAAATTCACCGACAATAATATTCGGCCTTGTTATAGTGGGCTTAATGTATGTTACACCGTTGAAAGCAGGCAGAGGGAAAATCTTTTCAGGGTTAATCAAACCGTCATTACTATTCATAAATTTTTTATTATATTTTTTATCTTCGTGCTGAATGTGAACCGTTATTAACCATATATCTTTTGAAATTCCCCCTGCCGTAACGGCAAGGGGAACAAATATTCTCCTGTTATCTCCGTCTCCTCTTCTCCTCGTCAGGGAACAACCCGAACTTAGACAGCCCTGCTATCCCCTGTTCGAGCCTCGACACAGCCAGAGGCATCAGCTCTACTATAACATGATTATCCTTCAGCCTTATCGCTCCTACCTCTGAACGTTCAACCTTCAGCGCACGGCACATAGCGTTCAGCACATGGCCTACGTCCTGCGCCTGACTGCTCCTGAAACGCTTGAATGCTCCTTTAGGTTTAGAGGGCTGATTTTTGGACTGTGATTTGGGACGCTGTGAGGGCTTTTTGTTACGGCGTTCCTGTTCGCGCTGAAGCTCGCGGTCTAATGCGTAACCTTTATTGCGTGTGCTGAGTACTGCAAGAAGTTTAGCGATAATCACTTTTGGTTCGGCACGGGTCATCAGATCACCGGCCCACTTAACGCACTCACCGTAATCAGCGTCAACAGGTGCGGCAAAAATTTCCTGTTCAGCAGAATCCCTCCATGCACTTCTGATTTTGTCGATACCGGGTATATCGAGCCATTCAGTTTTTATGTTAGTACCCCTTAACATCTCCCTGAAACGTCCTATTTCAGGCGGTGCAAGCAATACTATATTCACTCCCTCATGACCTGCGCGCCCTGTTCTGCCGCTCCTGTGAATGAATGTTTCCCTGTCATCGGGAAGTCCTAACTGTATAACATGACTCACTCCCTCAATATCGAGGCCGCGTGCAGCCACGTTAGTTGCCACTAAGCATGGTACTGACCCCGATTTGAACGAGGCAAGTACTGCGTTGCGTTCGCCCTGAGTCATATCGCCCTGTAAAGCAGCTGCACTGAACGAATGATCCTGTAATCTCTGGGCAATCTCTATTGATTCCATTTTAGTGTGACAGAAAACGAGAGACCTTGAAGGGTGTTCCCAGAGCAGAATGTCAACTAGTCCTTCAAATCTTTTCTGAGACGGAATCCTGTAAACCCTGTGAGTAATATCGTCATGCTGTTCACCTTCGTCATCAACAGCCAGTGTAACGGGGTCATTAAGATAACGTCCTGCGAGTTCGCGTACTTCAGGGGGCATAGTTGCAGAGAACAGCCATCTTCTTCCTGCCGGTATTGCGTCGAGTATGGCTTCGAGTTCGTCGCGGAATCCCATATCGAGCATTAAGTCCCCCTCATCTAGCACAACGCTGTGAATCTGATCTGTCTTCAATGTACCGCGCTGAATGTGGTCGCGTACTCTTCCGGGTGTTCCTGCTATTATTGCTGAGCCGTGCCTTAATGCTTTGAGCTGCGGAACGATGTCCATACCTCCGACCAATGAGGCGCATGATATTTTGAGGAAACGGCCGAGATATTCAGCTTCATCGGCTGTTTGCTGAGCGAGTTCGCGTGTCGGTGCGAGAATAAGTATCTGAGGGATTCGCTCGCCTAATTTCATTTCCTGCATTAAGGGGAGAAGGAATGCGAGTGTTTTACCTGAACCTGTTTTAGCGCGGACGATTAAGTCGTTGTTCCAGTCTTCGGAGAGGACTCTGTCCTGAACTTCCATAGGTGAAGTGAAGCCGTGTTCATTAAGGGCAGAGAGTAATTCTTTCCTGAGACCGTATGAGTTGAAATCCAAAATTTAATATTCCTCCAAAATTTTTGTTGCTAACGGTGTATTATCGCACATTATTGCTGTTAAGTGCTTTAATTTTACGGCAGGCATTGAGATTCAATTCAACAAAATCATCAGGTGTCATTATCTTTTTGAAAACAAGCCGCCACATTCTCGCGACTTTAGTCGTGAGTTAGGCGGCTTAATCTGTTATAATATTTCATCGTAAATATAAGGCGTAGAGATATAGATTTGCTTATGCAGACACTAACCGCGCATTTTACATAAATCCTTGCTGGTGACAGTAAGGTTGAGCATGAGGGCAAA
>JAFTBA010000020.1 GCA_017458545.1 Synergistaceae bacterium
AATCCATTGAATACGAGCACTCAACACCCAGAGCTATAAACGGGAATACACAGTTACCCATAGACTCATGGAGGACCAGAATTTTCTTTCCGTTCCTGACGAGTCTGTTCTCGATTCGAATCAAAGGACGGTCAGCATATATGTATGAAGCATAAGGATTCTGAAGGTAATAATCTTTCGGTTCAACCATCGACATGTCATAAGTTATTCCGAAATCTCCCTCTTTGTCTATTCCTGCGTTTGGAACTGTGAAATGTATCAATGTCTCGAATTTCGGGTAAATCATCGTGAAATCATCGGGCTTAGTTCTTGCGAGAGTGAATTTCTTTCCGTGTGAACCCAAGAACCATTCAGGATAGACAACGTAATTGAATCTCTCAGGACTCAGAATCTCAGGCTCAACGTTCCAGCCGAAATCATCACGCAGAAATTTCAGCACTTCACCTGCAGCCCATAAGCCTGTTTTCGGCAGCCAATGGTGATCCGTAACATGAAATGATTTATGGTGAGGCATTCCTGCGTCATGAAGCGATTTCCTGATGTCGAGGCACTTAATCCCTGACTCTCTCAAAATCGAAAGCATTTTGTCCGCGTTCCGGTTAGTGTAATCGAGTATGCCTGATATTTCTGCGTCCTCACTCTCACAGACTTTAACGGGAAGATTGATATATGAGAACTCAATTTTGTTTTGACGGCAGAAATCAGCAAGTCCCTTCACTGATTCTGAATTTTCTTCCGTACCTCCTCCGTCAGGTACAAAAAGCGTCAAGTAACTGTCATCGAGTTTAACTACGGGATTATAGCTGTTGAATACTGCGATGTTCCAGCCTAATATGTCCTCATATTTTCTTGCGGCCTCGACAATTCTGTAATAACCCGTTAAGTTTTTCGATGATGCTTTATCGAGTTCTTGTTTCAGGGTCTCAACGAACGAAGGCTCAACGGGCGGTTTAGCTTTAACGTGTCCGTCATCGAAAGGATATAACTTGTCCCATTCGATTTTTACGTCAGCGGGTATCACGAGACTATTAACAGGAGGAAAAGCATAGTTGTATGCTGAGAGGGCAAACATAATCATTATTGCCGACAGAAAGAACAGGGCAGTAAATTTTTCAGGTTTCAATTTCAATTTCAATCACCTCTAAAAATTGAAGTATATGAACGGGTTATAACTTGAGCCTATTATTTCGAGCGATGAAATCACGAACACTAAACACAGCCATAACGCCTCAATCAGTTTATGACGCTCAAAAAATTTTCTCATCATCGGGAAAGCACCGGTTACACCGAACGCTATAACGGGCCATGAGCCTTTTAGGTACATGATAAAACCTCCGTCATACAGTGAGTTTGACGATAGGCCGAACATTGAAGCTATGAATGAAACTCCTCCTGCGACCGTTGAACTCCTGAATATCACCCACGAAATTATGACCATCAGAAGCGTCAGGACATGGCCTAATTTTATTTTCATCTCGCGTTCAACCACAAGCAGCACGAAATAGAACAGTCCCCACAGAATAAACGTCCAGTTAGCTCCGTGCCATATTCCCGTCAGCAGCCATACAGTAAACAGATTCATCAGCCACCTTGAATGTGTTACGCGACTCCCTCCGAGCGGAATATACACGTAATCCCTGAACCAAGTTGACAATGAGATGTGCCACCTGTGCCAGAAATCCGTTACGCTTGAGGCGGTGTAGGGGTAATTGAAATTTTCCTCGAAGTGAAAGCCGAACATTAAGCCGAGTCCTATGGCCATGTCGCTGTAGCCTGAGAAGTCGTAATATATCTGGAGAGTATAGGACAATGCTCCGAGCCATGATGTTAAGACTGAGGGATTGAGTATTGAGTCGAAGACGTTATCTGCGACCTGAGCAACGAAATTAGCAATCAGTATTTTCTTAGCTAAGCCGTAAATGAAACGCCTTACCCCTTCCGAAAAATCATTGAAGTTTTCGTGGCGTTCGGTTATTTCGTTTGCGATCTGGTTGTAACGGACTATAGGCCCTGCGATTAACTGAGGGAAAAATGAGATGTACAGCGCAACATAAAGAGGGTTTTTCTGAGCCTGAGCATTTCCGTAATAGACATCGAAAACGTAACTCATCATCTGGAACGTGAAGAATGATATTCCGATAGGGAGCGCAATGTTTATGCGTGTAAGTCCTAAGTTTTCAGTAATGAAACCTGCATATTTGAACACTCCGAGAAGAATCACATCGAGAGTTACGGCGAGAATGAGCCAGAATCTTTTGTGAGATTTATGAGATGAGTTTGACATCATGATTGAGAGCAGCCAGTTGATGAAGATAGACATGAGCATGATGAATACGAAAACAGGTTCGCCCCATGCGTAAAACAGAATGCTTGCTGTCAGTAGAATGTAATTCCTGAAAGTGAGTCTCTTCACCGAGTAATAGAGTATCAGTAAAAGAGGCAGGAAGATAAACATAAAGATATTAGACGAGAAGACCATTAAACGAAAAATCCGCCTTTCAAAAAAAAATCGCCGGTAATAATAACAGCTTTCAGAGAAATTATCACTTATCGGACGGGTTATGTTATCATACGTGAAAAATTCTTCATATTGAGGCGAACGAAAATTAACAGCTCACATTACTTTGACGAAATTGTCAACATCATTGAAACCCTCCGCGCCCCTAACGGCTGTCCTTGGGACAGGAAACAGACACTTGAAACCTTACGCACACCCATCACAGAAGAAGCATACGAACTTGCTGACGCTATCACTAAACGCAGTTTCCCCGACATTAAAGAAGAGGCAGGCGATTTACTGTTACAGGTAGTATTCGCTGCCTCAATCGCTAAGGACTTGGGAGAATTTGACATTAAAGACGTTGTGCGGACTATCTGCGACAAATTAATACGCCGTCATCCTCATGTCTTCGGCAATGTCAAAGCTGAAGATTCAGATGAAGTCCTCAGAAACTGGGAACGCATTAAATCTCAGGAACGCGCTGAAAAACATGAAAGCACTTCTATACTTGCAGGCATTCCGGACGGATTACCGCCCCTCCTCAAAGCTAATCGCATTCAGGGCAAAGTTAAACATATAGGTTTCGATTGGCCTGCAGGTGAAATTGAACCGTTATTCGCAAAACTTGACGAAGAGATTAACGAACTCAAAGAAGCTGCAAACGGTAATGATCCTCAGCATACTGCCGAAGAATTAGGCGATGTACTCTTCATGACCGTTAATATTGCAAGAAGACTCAACGTTGACCCTGACGCTGCATTGAATATTGTTTGCGATAAGTTCAAAAAGAGGTTTACAATTATGGAGGAGTTAGCCCGCAATGAAGGGAAGTCAATTTCAGATTACACTCTTGACGAACTCGATTCATTCTGGAACGAAGCTAAATCGAGGCTTAAAGCATCTTCCTCAGGAAGTGAGAATATATGAGCGATAGAAATTCCCCCCGTCATGAAACAGGCAGGGGGAATGGTTTATTTTACAAATGATATAATTCGTGTTGTTAATTAGTTTATGGAGATTGTCGGAATGAGGCGTACTTTTGTACAAACACATGAATTTTCTCGAAACTGGGATAGATTAGGTTTTGTTGATGATGATTTGCGCAGCCTTGAAGAGCAGATTATGGAAAATCCTAAACGATGGCCTGTTATTCGCGGAACAGGAAAGTTACGAAAGATGCGTTTTGCGTTTCAGAACCGAAGTAAGAGGGACAGTGTTAGGGTATGTTACGTAGATTTTGATGTTTACGCTATAACATATTTGATTACCGTATATCCGAAAAACGAGAAGGATTCACTCTCCCAGCAGGAATGTAATAGCATTAAGAAATTAATTGACATTCTTGAAGCTGAATTAGCAAGGAAGGATTAAGAAATGAGCTTATATGAAAGTATAATTGCAGGATTAACAGAGGCCGTTGAGGACGCACGAAGTGAACATAAAGTTTTGAAACGCCACACTATGGAAATTTCCGATGATGTTCCGTATACAGCTCCGCAAAAATTCCTGAACAACATACCGGTACTCGCAGCAGAATAAGCAAATTCCCCCCGTCATTGAACAGGCAGGGGAATTTTTTTATGTTACCTGCTGAGTTCCTCAAGGCATTCGATTGGATTGTAAACTCAATTCTCAATTAAAACGTTTACATTATGAGGATTACACGCTGATTTAACGTCCTGCTCTCTTAACGATTTGTCAATGAAAGATTCTCACTTAATGAAGTATAATACTGAAAAACATTCCACATCACGAAAAGGAGAATAATTTTATGGCAGGAAAAAAGAAAGTAAGAATAACCGAGACCGGCCTGCGCGATGCCCATCAGTCATTAATCGCTACACGTATGCGTACTGATGACATGCTCCCCGTACTCGAATACATGGACAACGCAGGTTACTGGGCACTCGAAATGTGGGGCGGTGCTACGTTCGACTCGGCTATGCGTTTCCTCGATGAAGACCCTTGGGAAAGACTCAGACTCATTCGCGCAAGAGTCAAAAACGCAAAATTACAGATGTTATTACGCGGTCAGAACCTTGTGGGTTATCGTCATTACGCTGATGATGTAGTACGCGAGTTCGTCAAAAAAGCTGTCGGTAACGGTATCGATATAGTACGCTGTTTCGACGCTCTTAACGACCTCCGTAACGTTGAAATCGCTGCAGATCAGGTCAAAAAGGAAGGCGCACATCTTCAGCTCTGCATGAGCTACACGCTTTCACCCGTTCACACTCTCGACTCATTCGCAGGAATGGCCAAGAAAATGCAGGACATGGGCGCTGACTCAATAGCTATTAAGGACATGGCAGGACTCATAGGCCCTATGGACTGCGCCAAACTCGTCAAAGCCATCAAGGAAAAAGTAGACATTCCCATAGAGTTGCACAGCCATTACACGACAGGACTCGCAAGCATGGCCTATCTCTCAGGAATTGAAGCAGGTGCCGAAATCGTTGACACAGCAATTTCACCGTTCGCGCTCGGAACCAGCCAGCCTCCTACCGAGTCAATCGTTGCTGCTTTGGCAGGATCAGAGTATGACACGGGCATTGAAATCGAAAAGTTATTGCCGATAACTATGCACTTCAAGAAGCTGCGCGAGAAGTACAAAGATTTATTGCCTGAAATAGCAGGAGTTGACATTAACATTCTGCGTTACCAGATACCCGGCGGAATGTACTCCAACATGGTCAACCAGTTACGCGAAATGAATGCTCTCGATAAACTCGATGACGTTCTCAACGAAGTACCCGTTGTGCGTAAGGCTATGGGTTATCCTCCGCTTGTTACGCCGTCAAGCCAGATGGTAGGAACTCAGGCTACTGTGAACGTACTCAGAGGACGCTGGAAGAGTTTCCCGAAGGAAATACGTCAATATTTCTTGGGTTACTACGGTCAGCCTCCTGCACCCGTAGACCCTGAAGTCCAGAAGCTCGCAATCGGAAACGAAGAGCCTATCACTTGCAGACCCGGTGAGAAGATTGCACCCGAAATGGAACAGGCACGTAAGGACTGCCAGCCTTGGGCATTACAGCCTGAGGACGCATTGACATGGATAATGTTCCCGCAGGTCGCTAAGGACTTCCTCCCGAAGAAGTACGCTAAGGCCAATAAGCGCGATGTCGGTCTTCAGGCACAGGCTGCACCTGAGGCATACCCTGCTTAAATGGACATACCGGTAACGGGCGACAGCCTTACTCAGGCGAGACTTCTCGGAGCTAATGATGAGAATTTCCGCGCTATTGAGGCTCGTTATCCCGTAACATTAACGCTGAATAACGGGGTCGTTCGTGTGAGCGGCCCTGATTCAGAACCCGTTGAAATCGCCGCTAAACTTATCCGCGAATTAGCCTTGGCAGCTGAGAAAGGCCATGAGATTCACACCGATGACATACGCGCTGCAATGGACGCTCTTGCTGAAGGCCATGAACTTAATCTCAATGCTCTTTACAGTGAAATCATCTGCACTACTGCCAGAGGCAAACCCATTCGCGCAAAAACTCCGGGCCAGCGCGCTTACATTAAAGCCATTCGGGAAAATTTTATTTTGTTTGCTACGGGGCCTGCAGGTACCGGCAAAACTTATCTTGCTGTCTGTGAGGCAGTCTCAATGCTCAAAGCAGGTAAAGTAAACAGAGTCGTTCTGGTTCGTCCTGCTGTTGAAGCAGGTGAGAGTCTCGGCTATTTACCTGGAGACCTGCGCGAAAAAGTTGAGCCTTATGTCAGGCCGTTATATGATGCTTTTTACGACCTGTTATCGCCCGAAAGATTCATGCGTTACGCCGACAAAGGTGTAATCGAAATAGTACCTCTTGCTTACATGAGGGGCAGGACTCTTAACGAGAGCTTTATCATTCTCGATGAGGCTCAGAACACTACGCCCCGTCAAATGAAAATGTTTCTGACACGTTTAGGGTTCGGGTCTAAGGCAGTTGTTACGGGCGATATAACTCAGGTTGATTTGCCGGGCGGAGCACCTTCGGGATTAAGGAGCGTTCAGGAAATTCTTAATGGCATTAAGGGTATAGGCTTCATGAATCTTACTGACGCTGACGTAGTGAGACATGAGATAGTTCAGAAAATAGTTCAGGCTTATGCGCGTTACGAGGAGGGCAACAGGTTATGAGGTTATCTTACGTAACCAAACAGGATAAATTAATGCCCTCAGTCTTAGAATTTGCAACTCCTGTTCTGTTTCTTTTTGTTGCAGGAATAATGGTCATACTCGTTCAATGGTCGCTCCTGAACCAAAGAGGCGACAGCTTCAGGGTAGGCCATCCTTCTCCTGAAACTTACAGGGTAATTTCACGAATGCGTTACGACGATCAGCAGTCCGCAGCAGCTTTAAGAGCCATAGCAGCTGACAGCGTTGCGGGCGTAACAGTCCGTGATTTATCGGCCAAGTCAAGATTACAGCAGAGACTCGAACAGATACGCGACATTACGGACCTTCAATCGGCAAGAAATTTACCGTTTCTCTCGTCATTCCCTGATGAATTACTGTTCGCTTTAATCAGAATGGACGATTACAGCAAAGCATCTATAATCTCATCGGCTTACAGCATAGGAAGCTCATACATTGACAGGCTCGACAAAGAAAAAATTTACAGGGCTAACAGTCAGCTGACCAATTCAATTTTATGGGAAGAGATTCAAAAAGCAAATATACCTGCTGCTGACGCTAATTTAATTTATCAGATACTCTCAGGCTTAGGCAGCCTCAACCTCAAAAATGATAATGAACTTACTGATTTGGCACGTCAGGCAGCAATTAATGACGTTCCTACTATTGACCGCAAACTCGAACCCGGAGACATCATAGTGAGTCAGGGCGAAACAGTTACCCAACAGACAGCATATTTATTACGTCTTCAGGGTTACACTGAGGATGTATTTCCTTACGCCGAAATATTTTCGGTGTTAATATGCGTTCTGATACTTCCGTTGTGGCTTCACATTCTCAGCAGGGGAGTCGGTGAACATAAACCTACATGGCGCTGCGCAGTCTTCATAGTCATAAGCGCATGGGTATTCGAGACACTCGGCGCAAAACTCGGAATATACGGTTCAGGTACGCTGGCTGTTTCAACAGTATCATTCCTCTGCATTGAAGGGTATATGGCATTCTGCGTGTCGTTCATAGCAGGAGTATCGGGAGTGTTCATAGTAACTGGTCAGGCAGTAACAAACATTATACTGGTGTGCATACTAACGTCATTCACTTCAACATTAGGGTTCTATATGCTGAGGAATCTAGAGTCGCGCCGTCAGGTGTCATACAGGATAGTAGTTATGTCGTTAATACTGACAGCAGTACGTATGACGCTGAGATATATTCAGGGAACGCCGTATACTTTCGGGAGTCTGTGGAGAGGAGCGTTAATATTTTTTGCATACGAGGCTGCATCGTCCCACATAATGATGTCAGTGCTTCAGTATTTCGAGGAATATTTAGGGACTCTCTCGGTCATGAGCATACGCGAAATAAGCAATCCTTCGAGTCCGTTGCTGCGTGATTTGCAGAGGTATGCGCCCGGGACTTACCAGCACAGTTTAACGATAGCGACTTTAATCGAGGCAGTAGGCTTTGAATTGGGAATGGATACGAATTTGCTGAGGGCAGGAGCTTATTATCATGACATAGGCAAACTCCGTAAACCTGAATATTTCGTTGAGAATCAGGGCGGAGGCGTAAACATTCACGACTCAATGTCTCCTATGCTGAGTTCAATGGCTATAATCTCTCACGTTAAGGACGGCCTCGAACTTGCTTGGGAAGCACGGCTCCCTAAAAGGATACGCGATTTCATTGCAGAACATCACGGTGATACAAGCACCCGTTATTTCTATAACAAGGCTATGTCGCTCGGTGAAAACGTTGAATGGAGTCAGTTCTGTTATCCCGGTCCTAAGCCCCAGTCAAGAGAGACGGCACTGTTAATGATTACGGACTCTGTTGAAGCTGCTGTGAGGGCTGCTAATATACGCGAGCTGGAGAGTGAGGATAACAACCGCGGAAAAGGTCAGGCAGTCAGCAAAATAGAAAAGATAGTGAATCAGGTAATACAGAGTAAGATAAACGAAAACCAGTTCGATAATGTAGGTTTTACGATAAAAGATTTGACGACAATAAAACAGGCGTTAATATCCGTGTTAATATCAATGTATCATACGCGCAAAGTCAAAAAAATTGAGCATAAGAAACCAAATGAAAGAGGTTAGTTTTAATTTTGAAGTTATCAGTAAGCATTGATGCCCCTGAAGATTCAGCGGACGGCAACAGTAGCAGTACTACAAATCCGAATTACCCCGACATAAAAATTTACGGCACAGAAAAAATAACGGGAGTTCTTGAAGAATATCTCATTGATATTTACCCTGAGTCGCAGGAATATGACTCGGCTGAACTCTCAATGACTTTCATGACTCCTGAACAGATACGCGCATTAAACAACGAGTACAGGGGAGTCGATGAGGCTACGGATGTTTTATCGTTCCCTATGATTGATGTTGATGATGTGAATGATAGTATGCCGCTTCCTGTACTGACGCTGGGCGACATAGTGATATGTCCTGAAATGACATTCGAGCTTCACCCCGAACTCACTCAGCGTGAAGCTATGTGCCTGATGATAGCGCATTCGTTTCTTCATTTGCTGGGATATGACCATGATACTGAGGAGAGAGAGCGCGAAATGTGGATTAAACAGGATGAAATTATGCGCGGACTTCTGGAGGTGCTTTAGTGATGACTGGAGTGATAATAGGGTTTATAGTGCTGCTGCTTTTGTCAGCGTTTTTCAGCGGAGCAGAGACCTCAATAACATCGACAGGGACAGGAAGATTAAGGACTCTTCAGGAACAGGGCAAGTATCATTTTCTGAACTCAACGTTTCAATGGCTGATTGATGACACTCAGGAGGCATTAACCGTTTGTCTTATCGCTAACAACGTAGTGAACATTTCAGTGAGTGCGCTTGCATCGAGCGTAGTGCTTGAAGTTTTCGGTGCAGCGGGTTTAGTGTTTGTTGTGCCTGTCGTAACAGTGCTTATAGTTATATTCGGTGAAATACTGCCGAAGAGTGCTGCAATAGTTTACGCTGAGAATGTACTGATTGTAGCTGCGCCGATACTGAGGATATTGGCATTCCTGATAACGCCTGTTGCATGGGCAATGAAGAAGTGCGTGAGGGGAATAGGATTTCTGCTGCATATTGATTTGGGAACGCAGCAGGTATTTGTGACCAGGGACGAAATAGAACAGTTAGTGAGGATAGGGGAAGAGTCCGGAGCACTTGAGGCGAACGAACGCCGAATGATAGACGGGATAATAGATTTTGATGAGACGAGAGTCCACGAGATAATGATACCGCGAACTGATATGATTGCGCTTGAAGCAGATGAGACTTTAGGGAACGCGGTAAAACTTTTCATTGAGGAGGGACATTCGAGAATACCTGTTTACGAAGAGAGTCCCGATAACATAATCGGAATACTTTACGTGAAGGACACGCTGAAGAATTTATACGAGTCAGACGTGGACAGGGGTATACGTGATTTACTGAGGAAGCCTATATTTGTGCCTGAGACTATAAGGACTGCCGAACTGCTCGAGAACATGAGACGCGAACATATACACATAGCGATAATTGTTGACGAGTACGGAGGAGTTGCCGGTATAGTAACAATGGAGGATATACTCGAACAGATAGTCGGAGAGATTCAGGACGAATACGATGAGGAACAGCCTGCGATTCAGAAACTTGAAGACGGATCTTATCAGGTTCAGGGAATGATGAGTCTTGAGGATCTGAACGATGAATTAGGGACAGGGTTTCACAGTGATGATGCCGAGACAATAGGGGGATTAGTGCTGACGATTTCGGGTAGTTTTCCTGAGGAAGGGGAGATATTTTATTACGAGGGTTGGACGATAAGAGTTGTTGAGTTGGAGGAACACAGAATAACGTTACTGAATCTGTCTAAGAAAGAAGAAGAGATTACGGAATGAGTCACAAAAAAATCCCCTAGTTATTACTTGACAACTGGGGGAACAATTTTTTGTGATATAATTCTTCACGAATAAGTATTTATAGAAAGGAGCTTGACACAACTGAAAATGGCTGATAAACTCGACCAGCGACCAGCGACCAGCGACCAGCCTGTATTATTCTCTAAATCTTCACAAGACCGAAAAGTACTGATTGTTACTCTTTTCTTCCCTCATGGAAACTACGGCAGTACATTACAGCATTACGCTCTTCAAGAGACAGTAAAATCATTAGGTTTCAGCACTTACAGCATATTTTGCACCAGAGAAAGCCGTGCTTCATTTACGGATATTCTTTATCGGTTTGTTCGTTTATGTAAAATCACGGCTAAAATTATGTTGGCAGTTGCAGGCAACAGAGAATATCGCAGGAAGATTATCATGAAACTTACTCCGCACTCTGTGGAAGCAAAGAAGCATTATGAAGGGGCTGAGGAGCGTTCCGAAATATTCCGTGACTTTTACGACAAATTCATTGACGGTAAAATTTATTCCAGTTTCGCCAAAGTAATGTCCGGTGAAAAATCTCAATGGGTACAATATGATTATGTCGTAACTGGCAGCGACCAAGTTTGGAACAGAGCTTGGTGCGTAACATCTGAGGGGTTGAGATTTTACTATCTTCAGTTTGTGGAACGCAGCCAAAGAGTTAGTTATGCCCCAAGTTTTGGGCTGAGAAGTCTGCCTTTTATTGATTTGCCTCTGCACAAAAAGGGGCTTAGGGGTTTTAATAGGTTATCCTGCCGTGAAGTGTCGGGCTGTGAAATCATCAAAAGATTAACTAACCTTGATGCACAGCTGGTATTGGATCCTACGCTGCTGCTCGAAGCTGCTCAATGGAGGAAACTGGCACGAAAACCGTCTTACGATGTTCCCGAGAATTACGCTCTTGTATATCTGCTTGGCGCGGATAATGAATATTACAGAACAATCAGGAAAACGGTCATAGAAAAATCAGCGGAAGGCAGAAAACTGATTGACATCTCCGGCTACAGCAGTGGCAATGAGTATTACTATCATACAGGGCCGCAGGAATTTTTATGGCTTGTTGACAATGCAGATTATGTGTTCACAAATTCTTTTCACGGCACTGTGTTTTCCATAAATTTCGGAAAGAACTTTACTTCATTCTGGAAAGAGCGCAAAGGACATCCTGAAGACATCACACGTCTTGATAACATTCTTTCAAATTGCGGACTTAATGACCGTTTGTATACTCCAGAGAATGTTGATGTTGTGGGTACTGCTATAGATTATGGCACTGTGTTTGAAAAATTGGCTATAATGCGAGAAAGCTCGCTAAACTATCTGCGCCAGTGTCTAATGTAAACGAAACATCTGTGTGTAAGGAAGTTTACGCAGCAATAAATCAAGTATTTTTCTAAAATCCCCTTACGGCACATGGCCAAAGGGGATTTAGTTATTTTCTGAAAAGCCCGAGCCTTGAAGCTAATATCCTCAGCATAAACGTTATAAGCCTCAAATTTTTCTTCCATCTTCCCGGCTCCTGAAGCATTCTGTAAAGCCATTCAAATCCTATCTTCTGTACCCATAAAGGTGCTCTCAGCAAATTACCGCTGAATACATCAAACGCTCCTCCGACACCTACGCATAAAATCCCTTTGAGTTTCTTTCGGTGTCTGTAAACCCATTTCTCCTGTCTGGGCTGACCCATAGCAGCAAGCAGAATCTTTGCTCCCGATGCAGCAACTGCGTCAGGTATACTCTCGTCCCTAACGTCAAAATATCCGTCCCTCGCTCCTGCAACAACAAGTCCAGGGAATCTCTCGCTCAAAACATCAGCGCACTGCCTTGCCGTATCTCCTGCAGCCCCTAAAAAATACACCGGCCATCCTTCAGCAGCTGCCGTTCTGCATAACTGTTCGGCAAAATCTATACCTGCTACACGTTCCTGAACGGGTCTGCCTAAAATCATCATTCCCAAACACAATCCTGAACCGTCCGCAAGCCTCATTGATGACCATTTCACTGTCTCTTCAAACTCAGGATCATCAATAACTGTTTCCATTCCTATTGCGTTAAGGGTTACGATTAACTGAGCCGAGTCAGTCTCTTCGTTTTGAATCAAACCGCGTGCTTTGGAGACTGCGTAATTCATTGAAACGTTGTCGAAAGTTACTCCCCATAATGACGGCGGTAACGATGATTTTTTCTTTCTGGTATAACGGTAAATGATGAAGCCCGTAATTATTACTGCTAATATAGTCCATTTCTCCCATGCCGTTGCTATGCTTGTCAGTGCGCAAAGCCCTGCCAATGATTGAACTGCCTCAGAGTGTTCAACACCGTCGCTTAACATTCCGCCGTAAATTTTTCCTGAAACGTTAGAGTCAGAGTCGCTCATTATTCCTTTAACGAATGAGATTAAAATTTCAACGGCAGGTATCGCAAACAATCCCAGTGAAAGAAATATAACGCTGCTCAAAACAATACCCTTAGTGCTTCCCATTATTGATGTGCCTGCAACGAGTACACCCCACATTGAGGACAATGCTTTTCCTGCCTGACGGTACATGTTCCCGAAACGGGACCAGAAAGCGGCAAGCAGTGATATTCCAGTGAAGGCCATGAAGAACTCGCATGATTTAGTTGCAATACATGCCGACATCATTAACACAAATGTTACGGCTAAAACATGACCCGTTAAGCCCGGTATTTCGTCAATATACCTGAAGATAAACGGGAAGAAACTGAACCATAACGTTCCGCCCACTAGAGCATAAGCAGGTGTCAGGTAAATATATTCACCGTCAGGAAACCTTATGAAGTGGACGGCAGGACCGAAATAAGTACATAACAGTCCTATTAAAGGGTAAAGCAAACGCCATCTAGAGTCGTTGTAAATATTCTCCGAGATTCCAGCGAAAGCAGCTACCATTGCGCCGACAACAACGATTTTGGCATCACGGCTCCCGAACCATAACGCCAAAATCATCCATGCCCCTGCTAAAACTATATCCCTGAAATAACCGTATTGTCTGGCGTCTAAAAGTGTCTTGATGTATTTCTGTACACATACGCACAATACCGCAGTAGAGATACAGCCGATTATTACGAAAATGTTACCGTGCATCAATTCGTGTTAATCCGTCCATGTAAGGCACAAGAGCTTCAGGTATTGTGATACTGCCGTCCTCATTCTGGTAATTCTCGATTATTGCAATCAATGTTCTTCCGACAGCAATTCCCGAACCGTTAAGAGTGTGAGCGAATCTGATTTTGCTTCCGTCAGCAGGACGGTAACGCAAATTCATTCTCCTTGCCTGAAAGTCTTCGCAGTTTGAACATGAACTTATCTCGCGGTATTTGTTCTGAGAGGGCAGCCAGACTTCAAGATCGTAAGTCTTGCATGATCCGAATCCTATATCCCCTGAACAGAGATTAACGACATGATAAGGCAGATTGAGAATTTTGAGGACATCTTCGGCATTGCCAGTGAGTTTTTCGAGTTCGTCATAGCTGGTTTCAGGCGTACAGATTTTAACCATCTCTACCTTGTCGAACTGGTGCTGCCTCATTAAGCCTCTTACATCACGCCCTGCGCTTCCTGCTTCGCGCCTGAAACAAGGAGTATATGCCGTGTAATATTTAGGGAGGTCCTTTTCTTCGAGAATGCTCTCGCGGTTTAAGTTGGTCAACGGTACTTCAGCAGTAGGAATCAGCCATAAATCATCGTTCTGCAAACGGTACAGATCTTCAGCGAACTTAGGCAGCTGTCCCGTTCCCTCAAGAATCGCAGAACGCACCATGAACGGAGGCTCAACCTCTAAGTAACCGTGCTGTTTTGTGTGAAGGTCAAGCATGAAGTTTACGAGAGCGCGTTCCATTCTTGCGCCTAGTCCCTGCAAAACAGTGAATCTGCTCTGTGCTAACATGACTCCCTTCTCGAAGTCCATAATACCGAGTGCCTCAGCGATGTCCCAATGGGGTTTAGGTTCAAACGTAAACTTTTTCGGTTCACCCCAAGTTCTGACAACGGGGTTATCGTTCTCGTCATTGCCTATCGGAGTCGTAGGGCTTAACTTGTTGGGAAGGGTCATGAGGTGAGCATGTAACTTTTCTTCTACCTCAGCAAGTTCAGAGTCTAACGCGCTGATTTTGCTGCCCATTTCCTTAATCTCAGCCTTGAGGGCGTTTACGTCAAGCGACGGGTCATTCTTGGCCATGCCTATGCGCTTTGAGCCTTCGTTGCGTTTGGCTTTGAGGTCTTCAGTTTCGCCGATGATTTTGCGTCTGCGAGCGTCCAATTCGGCAAGTATACCCAAATCGAAATCATGTTTACGGTTTTTGAGCATACCTGCGTATTCGTCAGTGTTAGCGAGTATGTATTTGATGTCAAGCATTATATGTTCTGTCTCCTGTCGTAGTATTGTCAGTGCTGTGCCTTACGTTTCGTAAAAGGTTAGCCATTTCGATTGCACCTAATGCGCAGTCAGAGCCTTTATTGCCTGCTTTGCTTCCTGCGCGGATTAAAGCCTGTTCGAGTGTATCACATGTTAAGACTCCGAAAAGGACGGGGACTCTGTGTTTGAGGCCGACTGATGCGAGTCCTTTCGATGATTCAGCGGCAACGTAATCGAAGTGCGGAGTGTCTCCGCGAATCACTGCCCCTAAAGCTATGACTGCATCATATTTCCCTGTAAGCACAACCTCCTCAGCGATGAGGGGTAATTCCCAAGCACCAGGCACCCAGTATATATCTATTGCGCTCGGTGAAACGTCATGACGAATGAGGGTATCTTTTGCGCCGTCAATGAGTCTTGTTGTAACAATGTCATTGAAACGCGAAGCGATTATAGCAATGTTGAGACCTGTACCGATTAATTTACCTTCTGTTACTTTCACTGTTAATGAATCCTCCTTCTAGTATATGCCCCATACGATGAGCCTTAGTATCAAGATATTTAACATTATAATCGTTGGGAGTAATAACGATAGGGACGCGCTCAGTGATTTCGATTCCGTATTCTTCGAGACCTGAAATTTTGCCCGGGTTATTGGTCATGAGTCGAATGCGTTTGAGTCCTAAGTCCTTGAGAATCTCAGCACCAGTTCCGTACTCCCTCATGTCGGGCGGAAATCCTAACGCAACATTAGCGTCAACAGTATCGAGTCCTTCATCCTGTAACTTGTAGGCTCTGAGTTTGTTGAGCAGTCCTATTCCGCGCCCTTCCTGACGCATGTAGAGCAATGCTCCGCGTCCTTCATCGGCAATCATCTTAAGGGCTGTGTGAAGCTGAGGGCCGCAGTCGCAGCGTAATGAGCCTAAGACATCGCCGGTGAAACATTCGCTGTGAACCCGGACGAGTACGGGTTCAGGGGTAGTAATATCACCCATAACGAGAGCAAGGTGAGTATGTGAGTCATCGTCCTGAGTGATACTTCTGTATGCGCTGACATTGAAAGTTCCCCATTGTGTTGGGATTGGAACGGTTAATTTTTTTTCAACGCGCTTGTACTTGTTTTTAGTGATAATGATTTCGTGTTCGTGATTATGACAGTTCAATAATTTCTCATCTCTCTTTGCAGAGAGTATATTAGCAGAAATATCTTATCTCGCCAAAATATTCTCTCCCTGCAGCAAGGATTACATCGACATTTTTCTCAATGGCATCTATAAGTCTCCGCAATCCCTTCTCAGGAATCTTAGATTTGTTATTGGCTATAACAGTTTTTCCGTCGCTTCTTATCCATATTTTAGTGGCATTGGGTACAGCCCGTTCTATAGCAATACGAACATGTACAGGTTCACGGAGCTCTACTTCATTCATCCTGAAATAGATGGCATACATGCCAAGTCTAAAAATAATCGGCACAGGTAATACCTCCGTCCTGTGAGTACTTCATGAACAGTTCTTCATTCTTTATGACTAAGTGCTTCAGGTACTGCATTTCAAGCCATGAATAACCGTTGACCTCCCATTTGGATGCAGGAAGCCAGCATGTTGCATCGTGAAATCCGCCCTCTACGGGAGTCTCTATGCAGACTTTGACAGTACCGTCAGGGTACATTTCGGAATGGGTTATCTCTGTGTCATCGTTAAGAGTCATAAAAGGGTACAGCATAATTTAGTTCATCTCCTTTTTGGAAGGTATATTAGCACACAAAAAAAGTACAGGCTTTGATAACCAGCCGCCACACACTCGTCACTTCAGTGATGAGTTAGGCGGCCTTATGTTAGAATTAAAAC
>JAFTBA010000145.1 GCA_017458545.1 Synergistaceae bacterium
AAGTATCATTGAGCGGTCATAAAGTACTCTGAGTATTTCGCCTGTTAATTCAGGGTCTGACTCTGAGAGCGATAATAATTTTTTGACGGACGGGTGATTTGCGCTGAGTTCGAGTATTCTTTTCTGCGGAGGAACGATTTGCCCTGCCGAACGCATTAAGTTTTCCATCTGCAGCGATATTCCACCCTGAGCGTCCCTGATACATGCCGGAGAGAGTGTGAGTGTCAGTGAGGGTTTAACGGTTTCGATTTTATCGCCGAGGACATCGAGAGCTATTTTCCTGAGCGGTTCAAATTCCGAGTCGAGTGCCTTTAATTTTTCATCATCAGCTTTTTTCTCGTCCTCAGTGAACGGCGTAACGTCATCGCGCGTTATATTGAGTAAGTCTTTTGAGTCTTCGGGTAAAATGAAATTCGCCTGATTGAGTATAACTTCGTCAACTGGGTCAGTCATCAAAATGACTTCAAAGCCTTTAGATGTGAACGGTTCAAGTTTAGGCGATGCTTTGAGTGCTGAAATGTTATCGTTTCCTGCGAGGCAGTAAATACCTTTCTGAGTATCTTTCATTCTTGACTCGTATTCGGCCAAAGTAGTCCATTCGTCATTAGCTGTTGTTCTGAAGATTGCGAGGTTAAGAATCGTTTTGGCATTTTCGGAATCCTGAATGATTCCTTCCTTTAAGATTCTTCCGAAAGCTGTCCAGAATTTGATATATTTCTCTCTGTCATTATCGAGTAACTTTTTGAGTTCGCTGAAAATTTTGCGCTGAGTGCTTCGTCTTATGATTCTGATTATGGGTTCGTCCTGAAGAATCTCGCGCGAAATGTTTAACGGCAAATCCTCAGAGTCTATAACGCCCCTGATGAATCTCATATACTGAGGGATTAACTCCTTGCAGTCGTTCATGATGAAGACTCTGTTAATGTAGAGTGATATGCCTCCTGACTCAGGGTTCATGAACAGGTCATAAGGTGCTTCGCTTGGAATGAATAAGAGTCCTTTGAAATTAGTTGCGCCCTCAGCATTTACTTTTATGTGTATGAGGGGTTCGCGGAAATCGCGCGTTAAATGGAGATAGAACTCTTTATATTCGTTCTCAGTGATTTCGCTGTCAGGTCTCTGCCAAATAGCTTTTCTTGAGTTTACGATTTTGTCCTTGAAGTATATGGGCCATGAAATAAAATCGGAGTATTTCGCAATAATTTCTCTGATTGTCCATTCATCGAGATAATTTTTTGCTCCTTCGTCCTGTAACTGCCTGATGAAGAGTGTAACTGTTGTTCCGCATTCACTTCGCTGTTCCATGTCCTCAACGGTAAATGATCCGTTGCCGTCGGAAGTGAACTTAAACGTTTCAGCGGTACCTAGTTTGCGTGTAATTACTTCGACTTTATCAGCGGCCATGAAAACAGAATAGAACCCTACACCGAACCGTCCTATTAATTCCTGCTGAGTGTTTGAATCTTTAGCGGCCTTGAGAAATTCTTTAGTGCCTGACTTAGCGATTGTGCCGAGATATTTTATGATTTCATCACGGGACATGCCTATACCGTTATCGCTGACTGATAAAGTTTTGCGTTCGCTGTCAATTTCGATTTTGATTTCAGGATTAGTATTCTCTGCGAGTTCTGTATCTTTCAGGCATTCAATTCTTCTTTTGTCGAGGGCATCGGAAGCATTAGAAATCAGTTCACGCAAAAATATATCTTTATTCGAGTATACTGAACTTATCATCATCTGCAAAAGTTCAGCAGCTTCAGACTGGAAATAAAATTTTTCTTCGCTCATAATTTTTACCGGCTTTTACCATAAAGCCGGAGGCAGAGTTTATATATAAATAAATAACTTCCTCCGGCTCTGTCAATTTCTCATTATCCGTGTAACAGCGTTAACCTGCTGCTTCTTCTTTTTTGCTGACCACCTGATGGCCGCGGTAGAAACCGCATGACGGGCAGGCATGATGAGCAAGAGTTACTTCACCGCACTTAGGGCAGCTCATAGTTACGGGTGAGCTGAGTGAGCCGAGCCATTTAGCTTTGCGCTGTGATGTACGGGCATGAGATACTTTTCTTTTAGGTGTTGCCATGATTGATTAAATCCCCCTGTGTAAATTATTATTCAGCTGTAAAATTACGCAGTGCCTCAAGTCTAGGGTCTGTATTCTCATTTATACATGAGCATGAGCCTTCATTGAGATTTTTACCGCATACAGGGCATAATCCTTTGCAATCGTCCCTGCATAAAACTTTTGTCGGAAGCAACGTATATATACTTTCCTCTATCTGCGGCATAACGTCAACGGTCCGTCCGAAAAAATTAACCTCAACGGGCATATAATCGCCGAACTCATCCGTTTCATCTGAAACTTCAGCACCGTGCGAATAATAAAGATACCCTAATTCCCCCGATATTTCAAGGCTTACGGTAGTGAGACACCTTGCGCATTCGGCCTCAACAGGCGCGTCAACAGAAATGTAAACCAAAAGTAATGACTCCTCAAGCCATTTGGCCGAAACCTCAGCGTTGAAACCTTCGGGAAAAACAAACTCCTGCCCGTCAAAATCCAGGATACCTTCCGGAAAATTCCAGCCGGCTGTTATTTCAGCCTCAGTATCATTTCTGGGCGGGAGGGTTAAAACTGCTTTCTGTGAATCGCTGAAGAGTTTACGCAAAAGCTATTCTCTTTGTCTCGCGTGCAATCATAAGCTCTTCGTTTGTAGGGACAACCATAACTGTAACTTTTGAGTCGTCCGTGCTGACGATGGCTTCTTTGCCGCGAATGTTATTCTTGTCGTGGTCGATTTTAACGCCCATGAACTCAAGTTTTTTGCAGACTGCTTCGCGTGTTGCGGCACTGTTCTCGCCTATACCTGCGGTGAAAACTATGACATCGAGTCCGCCCATAGCTACTGTGTAAGCACCGATGTACTTGCTGATTCCGTACTCTAACATGTCGATAGCGAGTCTTGCGCGGTCATTGCCTTTTGAGGCAGCGTCTTCAACGTCTCTGAGGTCGCTGCTGACTCCCGAAATCCCGAGAAGACCGCTCTTCTTGTTCATAAAGTTGTTCATCTCATCGGCAGTATATTTAGTGATGTTCTGCACGAACGGTACACATGCAGGGTCCATATCGCCCGTGCGGGTTCCCATGAGAACGCCTGCAAGAGGAGTGAGACCCATTGAAGTGTCGATGCACTTGCCGTTTTTGACGGCACTGATTGAGCTGCCGTTGCCGAGATGACAGGTAATCATCTTGAGCGACTCGATGGGCTTTCCGAGAATCTCTGCTGTTCTGAGCGCAACGAAATGATGACTCGTTCCGTGTGCGCCGTAACGCCTTACCCTGTGGGTCTCGTAGAACTCCCAGGGAAGTCCGTACATGTATGCGTAATCGGGCATAGTCTGATGGAACGCTGTATCAAATACTACGACGTTAGGGAGTTTGGGGAGTGCGTGCTGAATTGCCTCAATGCCCATGATGTGACCGGGATTGTGAAGCGGTGCAAGGGGTATGCACTGGCGTAAACCGTCCATGACTTTGCCGTCAACAAGGACAGATTCTTTGTAGAGGTCTCCGCCTGAAACTATGCGGTGCCCTGCCGCTGAAATTTCGTCAAGTGATTTGAGAACGCCATGATTCGGGTCGAGCAGTGCCTCAAGTACGAGCTTCATGGCTACTTTGTGATCTTTAATGGGAGTTTCTAGTTTGAAATCATCCGCGCCTGTTTTTTTGTGAGTGAGATTAGAGCCTTCAATGCCTATTCTGTCAACGAGTCCTTTAGCTGAAACGGACTCATTTTCCATGTCGAACAACTGATACTTGAGGGAAGAACTGCCGCAGTTAATTACGAGAATTTTCATGACGTTAAAGAATACCTGCCTTCGTATAAAAAAATGGCGGAGACGTAGAGATTCGAACTCTAGGAACGGCAAGCCGCTCAGTTGATTTCGAGTCAACCGCCTTCGACCACTCGGCCACGTCTCCACATGATTTGGTAAGTGTGAATTGATTGACGGAATATTATAACCGCGATTTCGTCAGGTTGTCAAATTTAATAAGCGTTTACCTTTCTGCCGTAATTGCCGTCAATATTGATTCCGCTGTCCCTGAGTTTTTTGTCTGACTTAATTTCGGGATAACTTGTGTCCCAATAAGTTATGGCAGCTGAACCTTTATCGTTTGAAACGGTGAGGACGTTGGATGAAATTCTGCCGTTAGCCTCCCAGATTGAGCCGTTATCCCCGAAAAATTCGGCGGTGAGTGAGCGGTTTTTTTCGAGAGTGATATTGACTTCAACATGCCTTCCGTTATCGTTGAGAATGAAGAAGCCCTGAGCGTCATCAGGTGTTAATTTCGACGCGTCTATTGCTCCGAGTATGGCCTCAAGGCGTGAACCTGTTTCCTGAGTGTAGGCTTCGACACGGGACATTTTAGGGTCAGCCTTCATGAGCTGGGCAGCACCTTTGTCGCGGCCATGTGAAAGCCATTCGCGCTGTTTGAACTGAAGACGCTCGAAGAATTTAGGGGGCATTTTTGATTTAGCTTCGTTCCAAGCCTCCTGCATTTCTTTGTCGGCGTCGGCAAAATCTGAGTTCTTCATGAACTCTTTGTACTCTGAATCTGTCAGGGCAAATGCTGACGATGTGAGAATGAATGTTAATGCTAATGCTGAAAGTATATGTTTCATCGGTGAAATACCTCCTGAAAATTTTTCCGTAAAATATAACACAAATTCCTCGAAATAACTCACTGCCTCCTTATCTTAATACCCTGTTCATCAGCGATAGAGTCTATCAGTTTACTCAACGGACGTATATAATCCTTCATACCTGAATGATTAGAGGCAGTAATGTAGCGTTCACTCTCATCATCGAGCCAGAAAATATGACGCTGACGACCTAGCATTGTGATTTTGTCATCACTTAAATCATGGTCATATGTGATTAAATGCCATATTTCACGTATTTTGTATGTGCTTAGCGTACCTCCGTCAGCACTTGAGACCTGTTTCCATCTTTCGCGGAGTGTACGTTTACAGCTTATGCCGATACTCCAGCTGTCCCGGCATTTGAACCATTTATCGACCTCAATATCACTCTGGAAATGTTCAGGCTGTGAATGCGATTTGAACCCGTAAAAATTAAACAGGAACGTTACAACATCTTCAAGGCTTCCTCCCGCACGTCTTTTGCGTTTCTGTCCTAGTCTCCGCTCAAACTCCTGAACGTATGCAGTCAGTATTGCGTTGTCTTCGATTGCATTTCGCGGAAAAAGCCTCATAGTCTCAAGCACAGTCCGTAATCTTGTGAAGCCTGTTATTATTTCCTCGCGTTCAGAGTCAAGGCAGCCCCTTACTCCTAAAATATCCCATGAAGATAGTACTTTGCTGACGTGTTCACGGCCAAGACAATGCAGAATTTTACCTGCATATTCACGGCAAAATGCTTTGTCATCATTAGGGATATTCTTCATGGCCTGATTTGTGGGAAGGACTATGTATTTTACGGTAAATAGGAAAACTGCAATGTCATCCAGCGAGTCAATCATATCGTCAATATCTTCACAAAAAGTTCTTCGCTGTAATGATGATTTCGATTGACCCTCCGAGAATTTTTGCAGAGCGTTCATCAACGTATCACGGCAGACTTTATACCGTTCATCTTCCGTAAGATTGGGAAGCGTCATAAGCGGTTCAGTTTCACTCAGCAGATTATTCATTAAACGTTCGTTCTTACCCGGTGTACTGTACCGGTCTGTGTTCAAGAGCATACGTGCAAACCAGTAACAATTTCTCCATGCACTTCCGTATATTGCCTCATGTATTTCTTTCTCTGACATTCCAAATGCTCCCATCTATTCTTGTGCGTATCATCTCACAGTACTCGGGCGACTTCTCAATCATCACATAATCCCTCCCGTAACGCATGGCC
>JAFTBA010000146.1 GCA_017458545.1 Synergistaceae bacterium
GCCCTCGTAATAATGAACACGTCCCTGACAGAATATAACGGGTCTGCCGTGAATTTTTCCGATGATGACTTTTCCTGCATGGCCCGGAGCAGTAGAGCCCGGCCAGTTAGGAATGTCTTTCGAGTAAAGCGTAACGCCGTCCTCAACAACATTAGCAATATCTGCCAGACCTGAACCTGAGATTATTGCTGTCTTAGGCGTTTCGTGAACGAACTGTTTAATGAAGCTGAGGGTTTCGAGAGCGTCATTATAGCTGTAATCTGCCATAAAAAAATAATCACCTCCGATAATAATGCGAGTATTATAATATAAAAAATAGGCAAGCTCTCATCCCAAAGCTAAAGCATTTGTTTTCGTGCGCTTTTTCTAACATAATGAACGCTTCAATCACGGGAATTACAAGAGAATCAAAAAAGCAGCGGTGTATATTTCCGCTGCTCTTTGTATGTTTCACGTTCAGAGTTAAATCACTCAGCGTTCTTTCCTTTCCTGTACAACACGCATACCAACAGCAATGCTCCTGCAATGAGTCCTCCTGCAATAAGCGGTCTGAATCTCACCCAAGCCACAGCAACAACGCACATGGACCAAGCCATTCCCAATAGCATAGCTACAATTCCAGCACCTGCACCTACGATAGTACCCAGAATAGGAATCACATCAGCGATTACCGACAGCGGTGCAAAAATCATCCTTAACCCTATGATTACGCATACTACTCCTACAGCCCTGAGTATCCATGCCATTATGCTGTTATCCGAACGCGCTCCTTCAAACATTCTCTCAGTGCTTAACGTTCCCATTGAGAGACGGCTGAAATCATAACCGTTTGACGCTCTGAAAGGCTCAAACGTATCACGTATAACCTTTGCGATTAACGATACTTCAGCTGCAGGAGTCTGTGTGAATGTTACGCGCACATCACCGATTGAAGGGTTACCGGGATTCTGTCCTATGTAAACAGTACTGCCCTGTATTGAAATCATATCGCCGGCCCTTCTGCCTGAAGGTACGTTAATGATTCGTTCGAGCTGTTTAGTGTCGGCACTCTGCAAAGTCATAGGGACTTCTCCGCCTATTGAATGCTTCAGGAAATCGGGCAGCCTGTATGCTCCGAATGATACTTTGCCTGCCCAGAATGTTTCGTCCTTAATGTCTGCAAGAATTTTATTGCGTCCCCTGTATGAAGGGTCTTCAAATTTGTTTGAGTCTATAGGTGATGATACCCATTCGCGCGAATATGTGTATGTTGTTACGGTCTCCTCACCTCCGCCGAGTTTCTTGCGCGTTTCACTGTGCGAATGTTCCTGCCACTGATAATACTCAGCATTACGCCTGAGATTTATGGCATTAATTTTGATTCCGAATAATGAGTCTGTTACTGTCTCATCTGTTTCAGCGCGTGCCGATGCGTGAATCAATTTCCCTTCGAGTGCAGGGTCAATCCTTGAAACGTCCTCAACATTCTGAGTAACGAGTTCAGCTTCGGCGATAGCACCTGCGGTTTTGAACGTACGTTCTTCGTTCCACCAGAGCAGCCACGTACCTGCTGCAATGAGGATGAAACCTATCGTTATTCCTGCTACTGATTCGCTGATTCTCTTAAACCAGCTTTTGCTTTCCGTTACAGTGTAGGCCATGAACAAAAAACCTCCTGATGAAATTTTATTGTTTTAATTATAATCAATGTCGCTGATATTTTCCTGTATAAGAGTGTATAATTCTCACGTTACAAAAAAAATTCTACTGACACAGGAGGTTTTTGTTCAGCATGAAAAAAATATTAACGTTCTTTTTACTTTTGGCACTCGCTGTAACCCCGTCATTCGCTGATGACGTTGTTCCCGGCGATGTCATTGTTGTACTCCGCAGCTCTTCAGGCGAAAATATCGCTTCCGCTGCAAGATCCTCAGGCGGAGTCAAAGCTATGTCATCAGTTCAGTCGTTCGCTCAGCAGTCAAAAGCTCAAGTAACGCAGACTTTTGACGCTCTTTCGGAGTTAGGCGGTTACATCTTCATGGTCATCCACTCGGACAATGAGAACGA
>JAFTBA010000021.1 GCA_017458545.1 Synergistaceae bacterium
GCTACGGGTGAAGGGGACGATAAAGCAGGAGCTTATGCGGTTCAGGGCAAAGGTGCATTAATGATTGAGGGCATAACGGGAGATTATTTCAACGTTGTTGGATTACCGCTGTGCAGACTCGGATTAATGCTCAGGAGTGTAGGGTATAGGGGTTAGGGGTTAGCTATTCCCTATTCCCTAGTCCCTCTCCCCTACTCCCTAGTCCCTACTCCCTAGTCCCCTATAAACTCTCTCCCTAATCTTCCACCCTAAAACATCAGCCGTATATCTCACAACATCATCACATGCCCCTGCATTTCCCATTCTCATTTTGCCCGTCTCACTCATGAACGTGTAAAGCCCTTCATCACCCAGTACCCTCAACGCACATTCGGCAATAGCTTCAGCACTTCCGTGAGTCAGAATCTCGGCATTACCGAGCAATTTTTTCTGAACTCTTTTGCCCTTGTTATCGGGCGCAATTACAGGTATTCCCAATCCTGCACATAACTGATTAGCAGTACCTCCCATTCCGAGAAGTATTAATGCACCGTCAGCAGCAACGGAAATTTCTTCACCCGTCAGCAAAATAGTGATACCGTTCTTAGTCAGCGAATCACCCGAATGAGTCCAGCCCTCTTCACCGCACGAAGCAAAGAACGACTCAAAATCCAATGTAGGAGCCAATACCATCCTGTACTCCCCGTAACCCTCACGGCTCATAATCTCAACCGCCCTCAGCAAAATCTTAACGTCTCCGCTTGCACTCTTACGGCTTCCAGGTAACAGCAGAATCACATTCCCTGAAGTGAACTCAGAGTCACCGAGCAAATCCATAACAGGACTGCCCGAATACGAAGCATTACCGCCAATCTGTTGGGCAGTAGGTTCGTCCCTCGTCCATGTCCTGAGTGTGAACGCACGTATTAACGCTCTTTCGGTTCGCCAATGCCCCGATATATATACTGTCTTGGCCGTTGCCGTAAACAGCGGACGTTTGCCCGAACCCCAGAGAGTATTCAGCAGTAAGTAAACATCACCGACGCATAACGGTGTCAATATTCTGCGCGAGAACTTCCGCCAATCCCTAAGCTGTTCGCGGACCTGCCGCAAAAGTCCTGCTCTCAGGTCAGCCCATAAATCTCTCAGCGAATACTTCAGCACTCCTCCCGAAGGCGTTACCGATTTTGCTGACATTACTTCAACACCTGCACGCCTGTAAGCCTCACCCCTTCCCACTAAAGGGAACGCCGAGACATTCGAGTCGGGATAAGCCTCCTTCATTTTGACCGCAAGCACTGCGCCTATAGCGTCTTCACCGTAACCGTTAGAGGCTATTACTATTTCTGGTCTCATCACTTGGGCGAGTTTAGCCGAAAAATTATCGAACTCTTTAATTTTAACTTTGACTTTCGGGACTGCTAACGGCAGTGAAAACTCTTTCGGTGAAATTTCAGGCATATTCGCTAAATCTTTCTCAGTGCAGACCATGTACTTGGCGTTTGTTGACAATGCTAAAGCATTGAGCATTCTCACATCATCATGAGTGTATCGGTGATGATCTGTGAATGCTTTTTGTCCTGCAACTTTGCAGCCCCTCTCACTCAGTGAACGAGTGAATGTCTCAGGGCTTCCCGTTGCAGAAAAAGCAAACACCTCAGAACCTTCAGGAGGCTCATTCATTGTCCAGCCGTCTGAAATTATGTCGGACATGAAAATATTTTCGGGGTTACTGTACTTGCTGACAGTCCCGTAAATTTCGCGGAGTGTTTCGGGAGCAGCCATTGATGATTTAGTGATGACGGTTATGTCAGCGCGTTTCAATGCCGTTACTGACTCGCGCATTATTCCCGAAGGAATGAGTCTGCCGTTACCGAAAGGACAAAGAGCGTCAATCAAAACTATATCGCAGTCCCTGTGCATTGATTTATGTTGAAATGCGTCATCGGCTATAACAAGTTCAATTCCCATTTCACGCAAAGCGTTTATACCGTCAGTGCGTTTTTTTGAAACTGCAACGGGTACATCAGGGAGTTTGCGCGAAATCATCAGTGCTTCATCACCCGTAACACCTAACTCACCTTCACCGCCCGTTATAACCGTAACATCACGCGATTTGCCTTTGTAACCCCGTGTTACTATACCTGCTTTAATGCCTTTAGATTTAGCGTATTCAGCAAGCATTATTGTGAAAGGAGTCTTGTTAGTGCCTCCGTAAGTGAGATTGCCGACACTGATTACGGGTAAAGTTGTCTCTTCGGTCTCAGTGAGTCCGTGTGAACGCAGAAAATCAGCTGCAGCCGTAAACATTCCGGTGAACCATGACAGCGGTGTTAATACAGCGTCAAACATTAAATTGTAACGTTTGCCCTTAGCATGTTCGATGTAACGTTCAGATAATTTAGTTGCCGTAAAGTTCAGCATAAAGACCTCCGATTTTCAACAGTTCATCATGTGTTCCGGCCTCAATAAAACGTCCGTCCTTCAGCACAAAAATTCTGTCAGCGTTCTTAATCGTGCTTAAACGGTGAGCAATTATAATTGATGTTCTGCCGTTCATGGCCTGATTGAGTGCTTTCTGAACAGCCTGTTCGGACGCAGTATCTAGCGAACTGGTAGCCTCATCAAGGATTAATATTCTGGGATCGCGTATCACTGCACGCGCAATAGCTATTCTCTGACGTTGACCGCCCGATAACGTTACGCCTCTCTCGCCTACAAGTGAGTCATATTTTTCGGGCAATGACTCTATGAACTCGCTTATGTCTGCGATTTCAGCAGCTTCTTTGACTCTGTTGATGTCAATTTCGCCCAGACCGTAAGCAATATTGAACGCTACAGTACCGCGCATGAGTATACATTCTTGGGGAACGATTCCGATTTGTCTGCGTAAATCTTTCAGCGCAAAATCCGAAACATCAACTCCGTCAATTAATATTCTTCCTTTTGAGGGCTCATAGAATCTCGGAATCAAATCGGCAATCGTTGACTTGCCCGACCCCGTAGGCCCTACTATAGCTATTTTGCCTCCTGCCTCAACGTCAATGTTAATGTCGTGCAAAATCTCCTGTTTATCGTAACCGAATGATATATGTTCAAATTTAACATGTCCCGTTATGGGAATGTGTTTATGTTTTACTGACGGGGCTGTATCCTCCTCAACGGGGGTGTTAAGAATCTCGCAGATTCTTTCCGCGCTGGCAATACCCGTCTGTAAATAACCCATCTGATTCATGACACTTCTTATCGGCTGAACCATGAACGCTATATAACCGGTGAACGAAATCAATTCACCCGGCGTTAATTCACCGTTAATGACGCTTCGGCCTCCTACCCAGAAGACTACGGCAAGTGCCAAAATCAAAAACACTTCAATGACTCCTGCCAATATCCCTTGAACACTTACAGCCTGAAGCAATGCAGCGTAATTCCCTCTTCCTGCTTCCCTGAAACGCTCTAATTCTTCGTCCTCGTTCGCAAATGAACGCACTACACGAACCGCAGAAAATGCCTCCTGAGCTGTTGCGGTTATGTCCGCTAAATGTTCCTGAACGTTATGGCCTGCAATGCGTAATTTTTTACCTGCAAATGACAGGAGCATTCCGACAAAGGGCAGTACTATGATGATGAGGCATGTTAATTTCCAGTTGATGTAGATGATGAATGCAAACATTCCTATGAAGGTTATCAGGTTAAACAGCAGGTCTATAAAAGTTGTCGTAACTATGTTCTGTAATGTCGCTGCATCTCCCGTAATCCTGCTCATCATTTCGCCCGTTCTTGAAGCGTAAATAGTTCCGAGTTTCATTCTCATCATGTGATCATACAGTGCGTTGCGAATGTCCATAACGACTCCCTGACCTGCCTCGTTCATGTAATAACGCTGCAAATACATTGTAACGGCTTTGACTCCGAAGATTATTATCACTGCAACGCATACTGCATTAAGCATGAGAGTGTTCTTAGAGATTAACACGTCATCAACAACGGACTTGAACAGGTAAGGAGGTATAACGTTAAGACCTGACGATGCGAGCATGAAGATTACTGCGAGAAAAATTTTGAGCCTGTAAATTTTCGTGTAACTGAACAGCATTCTCAGCGGTTCGGATTTAATCATGTTGACTCAAACTCCTTTCAGACTCATTTTATTTGACCCGTAGCAATATCGCACAGTCTTGAAGCTGCACCTTCTGCACCCGAAAGTTTCAGCAGAAGTTCACGTGTATCATTGAGCTTTTGAGCGTCAGATAATTCAGCTTTAAGTTTCTCGGCGATCATTAAAGGAGTTATATTGCCCCACATTTCGCAGAGTATATTGCGTTTGAACGTTCTGTTAGGGAGCGAGATATAACCGTTCCATTTTCTGACTGTGCGGAGGAGTGCAGCTTTCCTGATTGAATCGCCGATTAAGGGCAAACGGCTTATCATTCCTGCGACACCTGAGACGGGAATGTACTTGAGGAATTTTTCGGGAGCTGCAACTATTGCAGGTAAACCGCAGTGCATAAGCTCGAAGTTGTTAGTACCTGGCTGAGTTATTGCGTAATCGGAATGCCTCATGGCCAAGCCTGCACCTGCTCTTACGGGGTTTAAGCCTTCACTTTGCCACTGCCTTAGCTCGTTTTCGGGCATGAACTGCGGAAACAGTGAGCGTATTCGTGCAGTGGGTATCAGCTTAATGATTCTGTCTCTGAGTTCGCATAACCATTCCATTACTGCCGAACGTATTGCAGGACGGCTGCCGGGTAAAAAAAGTATTCGCGGTGAATTTGAATCTTCAGGCCATTGCCA
>JAFTBA010000147.1 GCA_017458545.1 Synergistaceae bacterium
CTGGGTATGTTCTCCCAGAAACCTCCGCCCGTAATATGAGCTATTGATTTCACTTTCCTCAACACGGGCATAACGTCCTTAACGTAAATTCTTGTCGGCCTCAATAACTCCTCGCCGAGTGTACAGCCAAGTTCATCAACATACGAATGTAAATCGTGATTGGCAAAAACTTTCCTGACCAGTGAAAAGCCGTTTGAATGTACACCTGATGACGGTAAAGCGATCATAACATCGCCCTCATTAACGTTAGCAGGGTCGAGCATCTCATCGCGTTCAACAACTCCGACACAGAACCCTGCAATGTCATACTCATCTTCAGGGTAGAAGCCCGGCATTTCAGCGGTTTCGCCTCCGATTAAAGCGCATTCGGCCTGAACACATCCCTCAGCGACTCCCGAAACTATTTCTGCGACTCTTTCGGGAATATTTTTGCCGACCGCAACGTAGTCGAGGAAGAATAACGGCTTTGCTCCGCAGCATAACACATCATTCACGCACATGGCCGTGCAGTCAATTCCTACAGTGTTATGGCTGTTCATTGCGAACGCTATTTTGAGCTTAGTGCCTACTCCGTCAGTCCCTGAGACTAATACGGGCTTCCTCATTCCTTCGGGGAGCGCGAACATTCCGCCGAACCCCCCTATGCCTCCTATGACTCCTTCAGTGAGTGTCCTGCTGACGTGTTCGCGCATTAATCTCACAGCGTCATACCCTGCCTGAACGTTAACGCCTGAGTCCCTGTAACTGTTACTGACTGTATTTAGTTCTGATGTCATTGTCTTTCTGTTTAACACTTTCTGCCATTTTGGCGGCTTCATCATCGAGTCTTAACGCTAATTCCTCATTGTCAACCGAAAGAATCCTCGCCGCTAACCATGCAGCGTTAGCACCTCCGTCAATAGCAACACATGCAACGGGTACTCCCGGGGGCATTTGAGCAGTCGACAAAAGAGCGTCCATTCCCCCTAAATCAGATGACTTAACGGGAACACCTATAACAGGGAGTCTCGTGTGAGCAGCTAAGACTCCTGCGAGTGCTGCTGATTTGCCGGCTATAGCGATGATTACGCCGATATTATTTTTACGGGCATTGATGGAAAATTCGCGTGCTGTTTCAGGGGTACGGTGTGCCGAAATAACACGCATTTCAAACGGAAGCCCTAACCGTTTCAGAACGGCCATGCTTTTTTCGGCAACGGGTAAATCAGAATCGCTCCCTAAAATTATTGCAGTAGTTTTCATGATTCTTTAGGTGTGCTGTCTACATGTACTGTCGGTATTTTGCTGAGTTTCGAGAATGCCGACAACGGTAACTGAGGTGTACCCTTTAAGCCTGAAGTTACGGGAGCTTCTGAGGCGGTTTTGTTTTCCTTAACGATGATGTCCCAGAGTTCTTTGCGCCAAATCTGTGTTGACTGAGGAGCTGTTATGCCGAGTCTTACGACATCACCCCTGACATCTATGACCATTATTTCAATGTCAGTGCCTATCTGTATGCTTTCATTAACTCTTCTGCTTAACACTAACATTTATTCATCGCCTCCGTTCTGAATTGCAGAGGCTTTCATTTTTTCGCGGACGTCCTCAGGAAATACTATATGCCTTATGGGGTACTCTTCATTAAGAGCGATTACCTGAACTGCTTTGTGGGTCTTTAAGTTGATGAGAATGGGAGCGCGTAAATTAGCTGTCATGTTCCAAGGGGCAGCCTCAGGAATTGAGACGACTATGAGCAGTGCAAGGTCTGAAGGATTAACCGTACCTATGAGGGTTAATTCGTCTTCGGGTATGCGTGCGTTGTAATCGGGCTGAATCGCATCTGGTGATGTAACGGGTAAAGCCAATGAACCGTCATCAAGAGACTGAAGCCATTTAACTGCGCTGTCATCACTGCCTGCTAATATCCAGCTGTGTTTTGACTCGAACGCAGGAATGCCGCGCGGAAAAAATAACACTTCATCTTCCGAATATGAGACCGTTCCGAAACGTGTAGTCTCAAGTTTTAAGTCTGACATTTTAATATCACATGCTTTCATGCAGAATATTTTACAGATAATAATAGCATGTCTTAACGTACTCACATTGTCAGCGGATGAATGAGGCTCATTTTTTGCTGATTACTGGTCTATAATTACACATAAAACTTTTACAGGGAGCTGACTTCATGAAACACATCATCAAAATCTTACTCGGTGTTGCCGTAATCATCGCTGTATGTTACGGCCTCAACGCTCTGCGTCAAAACGATACCCCTTCCCTTCAGCCCGAAACAGTCCGTCCTGTCCGAACAGTTACACTCACCGGCGGACATGATTCATTCACTCGCCGTTACTTCGGGACAGTTCAGGGGAGCAAACGCGCAGAACTTTCGTTCAGGGTCTCAGGCACTCTCAACAAAATTTACGTTGAGAACGGTGCACAGGTTAAACGCGGCACATTACTGGCAGCGTTAGACCCGCGCGATTTCAACACAAGAATAGATCAGGCTCAGAGTGCACTCTCTCAGGCTCAGGCTCAATTCAAAAACACTGAAGCCGATTTCAAACGTTACGAGAACCTCTACAAACAGAAAGTTATAGCACGCGCTCAGTATGACACTTACAAAACCCAGCTCGATGTTGCTAAGTCCGCAGTCAATTCGGCTCAGGCTAACCTCAAATCCGTTCGTGATGCACTCAAAGACACTGAACTGCGAGCACCTTTTGACGGAGTAATAGCTTCAAGAACAGTCGAGAACTTTCAGGACGTTACGGCAAAACAGACTGTATTCAGTTTACAGGATTTATCATCGCTCGAAATAGTCTTCAACATTCCGGACAATGACGTTCTCACAGCACCTATACCCAACGTTCACAATATTAATGACCTCAAAGCTCAAGCCTCTAAATTTACGATTAACGCCAAGCTCGACGCAATACCCGATAAAACTTTCCCGTTGACCATCAAGGAAATCGCAACTCAGGCAACAGCCGCTAACACTTACCCCGTTACCGCAGTAATGCCTCAGCAGAAATATATACGCATTCTGCCGGGAATGTCCGTTACAGTTGCAGTAGATTTCTCAGGGGAAAATGAAACTCAGCGCAAAAATGACATCTTCTCAGTTCCCGTTACCGCCGTACGCGATGAGGGCGGCAACAATTATGTCTGGCGTTATGCAGTAGGTCAGGTCTCAAGAGTCCCTGTTAAGGTCGGAGAGATTCATGACAATGGTTTTGTTGAAATTGAGAGCAGTACACTTAACGGCGGAGATGTTATTGTTACTGCAGGAGTCTATTTTCTTCACGAGGGACAGAAAGTAAGATTAATGGAGGAGTAAACGCTATGATTATGTATTTTTCTGCAACAGGCAACACTAAATACTGCGCTGAATTTATTGCAGGCCGCTTAAACGATGAAAGTATCATTTCACTGAATGACATGATGAAGAAAAACATCACTGAAATTAACTGCGAGGGTCAGAAAAGAATCGGGATATTCTCTCCTGTTTATGACGGTGATTTAGCGTATGCTGTCTCGGAATTTATTGAACGGCTTGAATTTAGGAACGTTCCTGAAGACTGTTACATTTATGGTCTTTTCACCTGCGGAAGTATGAGCGGTAATGCTTCAGAAAGACTCGGAACTGTTTTGTCGGCTAAAGGTCTGAAACTTTCGGCAGCGTTCGTTGTCGTAATGCCTGATAATTACGTGCTGATGTTCCCTCAGAAATCGAACGAAAAAATACAGTCCTCGCTCAAAAACGCTGATGTTACGCTTCAGACTGTCATTAAGGATATTGAGGACTGCAAAAAAGTTTTCATGAGGCGCGGAATGAAAATACCTTCTTTCGTCATGTACCTCATACACAAATTTTTTATTCCGTCTCAGCGCAAAGTTAAAGGCTTCACCGTCAATAATGACTGCATAGGCTGCGGATTATGCGCTGAAGTCTGCCCGATGAACATCATTGAACTTCGTGATAACCGCCCTGTTTGGACTGAGGATAAGTGCGCGTGCTGTCTGTCATGTTTACACCGATGCCCTAAACGCGCTGTTAATCGTCAGAAATCAGCTAAGAACGGACGCTATATCAACCCTAACGTGAAACTGTGAGGCGTTAAACATAATGGATATTGCAAGAGCAAGCATTAAGCGTTTCAGGGTAGTAGTATTTCTTTGTCTGCTGACATTGGTCGGCGGTGTAATGGCTTATTTCGAGATAGGAAAGCTGGAAGACCCTTCATTCACAATTAAGACAGCAGTTGTAAGCGCGATATACCCCGGCGCAAGTGCCTATGAAGTTGAAACTGAAGTTACTGCACGACTCGAAGATGCTATTCAGACGATGGGCGAAATCAAACATATACGTTCGCGTTCGACTCCCGGAATGGCGATAATATATGTTGACATTAAAGACGAGTACACATCAAATGAACTCCCTCAGATATGGGACAAGTTAAGGCAGAAAGTTAATGACGCTCAAATCTCAATGCCTACAGGTTCAACAGTAATCATCAATAATGATTTCGGAGAAGTTTACGGCCAGTACTATGCGTTAATCGGGGACGGCTATACGATGAAAGAGCTTTACGATTACGCGGATTTTCTCAAGAAAAATATAGTGCTTGTTGACGAGGTAGCGAGCGTAAAGATTCTCGGTGAACAGACTGAGGCAATATACGTTGAGTTTTCAGCGAGCAGAATGTCGGCGTTAGGTATCTCACCGTTAATGGTCTTCGCAGCTTTGACTCAGCAGAACACTTTAACGTCAACAGGTAACATAACATTGGGCGACAGGTACATCAGAATTTCACCTACAAGCGAAATCCTAAAGGTTGAGGATATAAGCGACCTTGTTATCGGGAGTTCAGGCGGTAATCTCACGAGGTTAAGGGACATTGCTAACGTAAGGCGCAGTTACGCAGACCCTCAGAGTTTCAAGCTGAAGTTCAACAACAGACCTGCATTAGCCATAGGTATCTCGACTGTTGAAGGGGGCAACGTTGTCAACATGGGTCGTGCTGTTTCAAAAAGACTCAAAGAGCTTGAAGCATTCCGCCCAGTAGGTATTGAACTCAATGAGATATATATGCAGTCGGATCAGGTAACCAAATCGGTAAACGATTTCATCATTAACCTTCTTGAATCGCTTGCTATAGTTGTGGGAGTTCTTTTAGTGTTTATGGGTATGCGTTCTGGGTTAATCATAGGGCTTGTGCTGCTGATTACAGTTGCAGGAACATTCGTAATCATGAATTACATGGGCATAACGCTTCAGATAGTATCACTTGCAGCGTTAATCATAGCATTAGGTTCACTTGTTGATAACGGTATAGTAGTTGCCGAAGGAATGCTCGTAGGAGTCGAACGCGGTAAATCAATCGAAGATGCTGCTTCCGAATCCGTTGAGGGTTCTAAATGGGCTATGTTAGGCGGAACGTTTATAGCAGTACTTGCGTTTGCACCCGTAGGACTGTCGAAAGCACAGGCAGGTGAGTTTCTGAAGAGTCTTTTTCAGGTTGTTGGAATCTCAATGATGTTGAGCTGGGTTGCGGCATTAGTGGCAGCACCTGTTTTGGGCAAAGCAATGCTGAAACCTGAGAAGAAAGATGGAGACCCTTACGACAGTTTTTTGTTCAGGGCTTACAGGTCTGTGCTTGAGGGCTGTCTTAGGCACAGGGCTTTAACGCTCACAGTTGTAGTAGGAATGTTTGCGGTTTCAATGTATATATTCTCGACTATGGCAACATCATTCTTCCCTGACGCTGAGACAGTATATTTCAACGTTGATTTGTGGTCGCAGGAAGGCACATCGTTAAAAGCTCAGGAGAAAAGGACTCAACAGTTAGTTGACTACATAGAGTCACAGGGAAACGTCAGGAATATTTCGCAGTTTATCGGCGGAGGAGGATTACGTTTTATGCTGACGTACTCGCCTCCCGAAAGCAACACAGCATTCTCTCAGTTAATGGTCGAAATGAAAGACGCTAAAGACACAAGGGATATGCTCCTTAAAACTCAGGCGTACATTAACAACAATATGCCCGAAGTTTCAGGATATTGCCGACTGTTTGCGAGGGGAAGCGGAATGAGTGAGAAGATAGGCGTGAGGTTTTACGGTGAAGACCCTGTGATATTGAGACAGCTTGCTGAACATGCACGGAGGATAATGGAGAATGATTATGCCTCAGAGTTCACCCGTACTGACTGGCGCGAACCTGTTGAAGTGATACGCCCTGTGATACTGAAAGACCAGATGCAGAATTTGGGATTAGGCCGTCCGTTAATTAACATGGCCATGCAGACAGCTACAACGGGATTTACTGTAGGAGCGTTCCGTGAGGGTGATAAGTCGCTGCCGATATATGCGGCATTCACTCCTGATGAGCGTAACAGGGTTGACCTGTTGAGTTCGCTGTTGGTATGGTCGCCGACTGCGAACAGGGCAGTACCTTTAGGGACAGTATTCTCGAAGATAGAGACATCGTTTGAGGACGGTATTATTATCCGCAGGGACAGAAGCAGAATGATAACGGCCATGAGTGAAGTTAAACTCGGAGAGAATGCGGACGCAATGATAGCGAGGATAACTCCTTCAGTTGAAGCGATAAAACTTCCTTTGGGGTATTCTCTTGAATGGTGAGTGGAACATGAACTTTCTGACGAGTCTATTGAAGGAATGGCAGTGGCATTTCCTGCGGCGATACTAATAATGTTTGTGATAATGGTGTTCCTGTTTAACGGTTTCAGACAGACTGTAATAATATTCTTATGTCTTCCGCTGATATTAATCGGTGTAGTGCTTGGGTTATGGGTTGCAGGAATGGACGTGAGTTTTCTTGCACTGGTAGGAGTATTGAGTCTTGTCGGAATGCTCGCTAAGAACTCGATTGTACTGCTGGATCAGGTGAGTGCGGATTTTGCAGCAGGGCGTGACAAGTACGAGGCAATAGTTGAGGACGGAATATCGAGGCTGAGACCCGTTTCAATGTCGGCAATAACTACCGTTCTGGGAATGGTGCCGCTAATCTGGGATGTTATGTTCGGACCAATGGCAGTAACGATTATGGCAGGGTTAACGGTGAGCACTATACTGACACTGCTGGTTATACCGGTGATGACTGCAGTGGCTTATAACGTTCCGTGTCCGGAGGAAGATGACGGTGAAGATGAATAGGAATCATAATGCCTAAAAAGAAGGGTAATAATAC
>JAFTBA010000022.1 GCA_017458545.1 Synergistaceae bacterium
AGCACATACAAGAGCAATTATGCTAACTGGCAAAGCACACATAAAGGCAGAGAAAGGCAGTCCGAACGATTAAGAAGTTTGGAAGCCTTCGACACGCAAAGCGGCAAACACTTTAGTCGAAGGAGGGTTCACTTTCCTGACCTGAAAGGATGATGTGATAATATACGCAAAACAACTCATGAAAGGAAGTATATACATGAAAGAATTTTGCATTTTTTTCTTAATGCTTACCCTGATATTCACCCTCACAGCCGGCACATCGTCAGCAGAAATTTTTACCGAATGGAATCTCGATGACATGATTCACCCACAGCTCAAAAAAAGGTTCTTGAGAATACCTCACTTTGAGTTAAACGCTGAAACTCTCGGAACTCTTCGTGAAATTCTTGGAGGAAATCTCGCACCGCTCCCCAAAGATGACTCAGTTGATGTCCGCAACGAGTCTCTCACTTCAGGACTCAGAGTCAGAGTTTACACTCCCAAGACGGGCGCAAAAGAATATCCCGTGCTCTTGTGGTTTCACAGCGGAGGACATATAGCAGGCACTCCCGAAGCTGAAGAATGGCTGCTGCTCAAAATCGCTAAAACCGCAGGCTGTATCATTGCTGCTCCCGATTACAGACTTGCCCCCGAAAATCCTTATCCTGCTGACCTTGAGGACAGTTATGAGGCTCTTCTGTGGGTAACTGAGAACCTCCCTATACGGAAAGACAGATTAGCGGTTGGCGGCTGCAGCGCAGGAGCAGGACTCACGGAAGCCATAACCCAAATGGCCCGAGACAAAAACGGCCCTGCAATTTGTTTCCAGTTCCTTTTGTACCCTCATGCTGATTTCGTTAATGACTGGCCGTCCTTACACCAGATTAACGACTCGCGCGTTTGGTGCAGGGATTTGGAAATGGCTTCCAGAAAATTTTATCCTGGAAATTTAAGCGGTGATTATGTTTCGCCTGCTACAGCAAAAGATTTATCGAACCTTCCTCCTGCATATATATTGACCGGAACTCTCGACATCTTCAGGGACGAGGCTGTCGATTACGCTCAGAGACTCATGCAGGCAGGCGTACCCGTTGAACTGCATGTTATACCGAAAATCCCTCATGCCTGCGAGTTACTTTTCCCGAATGCTCCCGTGTGCGTAAAGTTCATGAACGAATACATCAATGCCATTAAGGAGGCTTTGAAGTAATGTATAGCTCCGATGAAATCATCGGGGCTTTTTCATGATATAATACCTAAAAATACAGTAATAAGGAGGTTGACAGAAGTGAAATTGCGTGCGTATAATGTTCGCAGTTCGCAGTTCGCAGTTCGCAGTTCGCAGTTCGCAGTAGCTTAGTCTATTTGTTTTTACTTCTCATTCTCTCTTCTTTAGTTTTATTTTTCACGTTCAGGAAGATAAATCATGTTTGACTACATCAGAAGTGATTTATTTCGATACTGCGGACGCTGTAATTTCCTTGTTTTCATAAAAACATATTTTTGGAACAGGACTTTTCGTTTTCAGGTTGCATTTAGGTTAGCACATGGAAAAGGGTTATTAAAAATACTTGGTATGTTCCTTTTCCTGCTGAACAGAACTAGAAAACAAATACAGCTTTCATTAAGGACGCAAGTAGGCTATGGGCTATATATAGGCCATCACGGCCCGATTGTTGTCAATCCGACAGCTGTGATTGGCAATAATGTGAATTTATCGCAATTTACTACTATAGGTTCTAACAAAAATAAAGCTGCAGTTATAGGCGATAACGTTTACATAGGTCCTAGCGTGTGCATTATAGAAGATGTTAAAATCGGTAATAACGTTACAATAGGTGCAGGCAGCATTGTTACTAAAGATATTCCGGATAATGCTACAGCTGCAGGAAATTATGCAAGAGTCCTTAATTACAATAATCCAGGAAGATTTGTACATAATAGGTGGCCTGTTTATTAAATTAGATTGTGCTTACATATGTTTCACCGCAGAAAAAGGCTCTTAATTCCCTATAATGAAAGGGCAGTGAGATAATATGTGCAAAACAAATCACGAAAGGATTGAAGCTGTTATGAAAAAATTTTGCACAATATTATTACTGCTCGTTACGTTCTGCGGTGTAACTTCAGCAGAAGATTTCACCTTATGGAATATTGATGACATGGCCGCTCCTGAGCTCAAGCCTTACCTCAAAGCAAAGTCCCCACGTGTAATCAACAATGAG
>JAFTBA010000148.1 GCA_017458545.1 Synergistaceae bacterium
ATAGAGGTGCAAAAGAAAGTCATTCAGAGCCCGTTCATGGCTGCCGGTAACAGGCCCTTACAGGGCCGAGCAAACCACTGGCTACGCCAGTGGTGCTGATTTTCGGATATGCTAAGATTAATGCACGTTCCCAAAACAGGAGGTAATGAGTAAATTGTCAGAATATGATCCCCTGCTGACAATGTCAGCATTAAACATGGCTATAGTATCGTTACACCGAATAACATCGTCAGGCGACAGGCTAAGGGAGATGACGGCGAGACGGCTTTAATGTACGCAGCATTGACTATCTTCCGCACAGGAGTTGTAGAACTCCTCCTGAAGTACGGGGCTGATGTCAACGCTGAGGACGATGAAGGCAAGACGGCTTTGGAATATGCAAGAGGACATGAAGAGAATGCTGAAATTCTCCGAAAATACGGAGCAAAAGAAGAAAAAGGTTTCTTCAGTTCTCTGTTCTCTCTGTTCGATTAAGCTGCACAAAAAGCCGAATCAAAAATCCCCCTGAACATACGGGGGGATTCTTTCCTGCTCACGTTTTTACTTCAGCAGTCCTATGTTTCTCATAACAACCTCAAATTTCTCGTGCTGTTCGTCCGTAAAAGGCTGAGGAGTTTTTTTGTTACAACGTCAACGAGCCTTTCAGCTCATTAACGGCGGTATCGAGTGCGTCATTAAGGTGTTCGGAATTTTTCCCCCAGCCCTGTGCGCTGAATGAGCTTCCTCCGCCTTTGCCGTCAAGAATCCCTATCGCTTTCCTGAACGCCGAACGTACATCAACGTCCTTATTAGCGCGGTCAGTCCCGAACATAACGAAAACTCCTTCATCATTCACGCAAGACAGCAACGCAATTACCTTTTTGTTCTCGGTTATGAGCCTGAACAAATGTTTGATTTCGTCCTGAGTCGATAACTTCATGATGTGCCTTACGATTTTGTAACCGCCTGAAATTTCAGCGTCATTCAACAGCGAATCGGCAAGAGGTTTAAGACAACGGACGGTGAGGTGTTCGTTCTGAACTTTGAGGGTGTGTATCTGTGATTTGAGGACTGCTATTTTCTCGTTAATGCCCTCGTAACCGCAGACTAATTCAGTTTCTGCCTTTCTGACTTCGTGATAGAGCGACGCTAACCACCTGTAAGCAGCTTTTCCGCACCTGAGATAAATTCGTGAACCGCCCTTGTGATTCTCGACTGAGGTAATTTTCACGAGACCTGCCTGACCTGTTGATGAGACGTGAAGTCCGCAGCAGGGTACGTAATCGACTCCCTCAACCTTGACGATACGGACCGGAGGCACTGCGTTTTCGGGGGGAAGTTTTCGCGCAAGCTCGCGGATTTCGGCCATGTCGGGGTAAACCACATCAACAGGAATGTCAGACCATATTGCCTGATTCGCAGCTGCTTCGGCTTCGAGGATAGCGTTTAAGCTGACTGGAATGTCAGTGTCAATCGAGACGTTATCGCCCTCGATTCTCATTCTCTGAGTGTGAACGTGATGAAGATTCCATAAGCACCCTGCGAATAAATGTTCGCCTAAATGCTGCTGCATAAGTTCGAATCTTCTGTCCCAGTTTATGACTCCGTGAACGTCTGAGCCTTCAATCGGTGAGCTTGTGATGTGTATGATGTCATCGCCGTGTTCGCATACTTCGAGGATTTCAACGCCGTTGAGAGTGCCTGTGTCGAAAGGCTGACCTCCTCCGCTGGGGTAGAAGAGCGAACGGTCGAGGATGATGTGAAATTTGCCGTTGTGTTCGGACTGTGAGATTAATTTTGCGTCAAACTCTTTTGCGTAAAGGTCATCATAATATAATTTAGCGGTCAAAAAAATTCACTTCCCGTTAAAATTTTTCGAGGTGAATTATAATACACTTAATGAGACGTGAAAGGAGGAGTTAATTTATGAACGCTGTACAGGAAGAAGAGTATGTAGCACTTCAGACACATGATGCACAGCTGTCAAGAATAGAGGCATTGATGGAACGCACTCTTGCCCGGCAGGAAGCTATAGCTAATGACGTTAATAGTATTAAGGGCGAAATCCGTGAAATGCGCGGAGAAATAAAAGCTCTAGATGCCAAAATTGACGGCGTAGAAAAGAGACTTGATGCCAAAATTGACGGTGTTGAGAAAAGGCTTGAGGCTAGGATTGACGGCGTAAAGCAGGAACTAAACACTAAGATTGACGGTGTTGAGAAAAGACTTGAGGATAAAATTGATGGTGTTATGGACGCTGTTGCCATTACGAACTCACGAATAGATGACATCAACAATAAAAAGTCAAACAATATAGCTTTGTGGGCTATTGCAACAGCCGTAGGCATATGCGCATTTCAGGCTATAGTTTCTTTGATTTCGTTGCTGAAGTAGAAAAATGAAAGGAGGAATTGATTATGAACGCTGTACAGGAAGAAGAGTATGTAACACTTCAGGTTCATGATATGCAGCTCGAAAGAATCGAGGCTTTAATGGAACGTAATATGGCTCGTCAGGAAGCTATTGCCAGTGATATTAAAGGCGAAATCCGGGAAATGCACGGAGAAATAAAAGCTCTCGATACCAAAATTGACGCTGTAAAACAGGAACTAAACACTAGGATTGACGGTGTTGAGAAAAGGCTTGAGGCTAAGATTGACGGCGTAAAACAGGAACTAAACACTAAGATTGACGCTGTTGAGAGAAGGCTTGATGCTAAGATCGACGGCGTAAAGCAGGAATTAAACACCAAAATTGACGGCGTAGAGAAGAGACTTGAGGCTAAGATTGACAGTGTCGAGAAAAGACTTGAGGATAAAATTGATGCTGTAGAAAAGGGTCTCGAAAAGAAAGTTGACGGTGTTATGGACGCAATAGCTATAACCAATTCACGAATAGAGGACATCAACAACAAAAAGTCAAACAATATAGCTTTGTGGGCTATTGCAACAGCCGTAGGCATATGCGCATTTCAGGCTATAGTTTCTTTGATTTCGTTATTGAAATAGACAGGAGGAAAATAAATTTTGAGCAGAGTATTCAACTTCAGTGCAGGCCCGGCCGTCCTTCCTGAAGAAGTTTTAATGACGGCACAGAAAGAAATGTTAGAGTATGGGACTTCAGGCATGTCCGTAATGGAAATGAGCCACCGTTCAAAGGACTTCGAGGAAATCCTCTTCACCGCAGAAAATAATCTCCGTACCCTCATGAATATTCCCGAAAATTACAGGGTATTGTTCCTTCAGGGCGGAGGCTGCACTCAGTTCGCAATGATACCCATGAACTTAATGCACCACAAATCAGCTGACTACATCGTTACAGGCCAATGGTCAAAAAAAGCTGCTCAGGAAGCTAAAATCTTCGGCAACGTTCACGTCATAGCTACCTCTGAAGACAAAAATTATTCCTACGTTCCCGACCTCTCAAACCTCAGCGTTACTCCAGAATCGGATTACGTTTACATTTGCCAGAACGAGACAGTTCACGGCACAACAATAAGGCATTTGCCCGACACTAAAGGCAAACCCTTAGTTGCCGACATATCATCAATGTTCCTCAGTGAACCCCTTGATGTCAGCAAATACGGAGTAATTTGGGGAGGCGTTCAGAAAAACGTAGGCCCTGCAGGTGTAACTATCGTTATCATACGCGATGACTTAATCACTGATGACGTTCTGCCGTTCACACCTACTATGCTGAAATACAAAACACATTCAGAAAACAAATCGCTCTATAATACTCCGCCCTGCTATAACATTTATATTTGCGGACTCGTCTTCAAATGGCTGCTTAAACTCGGAGGCACTGAGGCTATTCACAAAATTAATCTGGAAAAAGCTAAACTCCTCTATGATTATCTTGACAGTTCAAAGATTTTTCACGGTACTGTCGAAAAGGAAGACCGTTCACTGATGAACGTACCTTTTGTTACGGGTAATAAAGAACTTGACGCTGAATTTGTCGCTGAGGCTGAGAAAGCAGGTTTGCGTAACATTAAAGGTCATCGTTCTGTCGGCGGAATGAGAGCCTCTATCTATAACGCTATGCCCGTTGAAGGCGTTAAAGCACTCGTTGAGTTCATGGAGTGTTTCGAGAGGAGACATACGAATTAGAATGTCAGCACCTAAGGAACGCAAAATTTTCTGTCTCAATAACATTTCACAGGCAGGACTAGGAAAATTCCGCAAAGGTTACAGCATAACTGAGAATATTGACGAGGCTGCAGGGATTCTCGTGAGGTCAGCTGACATGAAGGAAATGAATTTCCCCGAAGGTCTCAGGGCAATAGCCCGTGCCGGCGCAGGGGTCAACAATATACCTATTGACCGCTGTTCGGAAAAAGGTATCGTTGTCTTCAACACTCCGGGCGCAAACGCTAACTCAGTCAAAGAATTAGTACTTGCAGGACTGCTCTTAGCATCAAGGGATATTTACGGTGGAATTAAGTGGGTTAAGGATAACGCAGGAGATTCGGACATAACTAAGCTGGCGGAGAAAGCAAAGAAGAATTTTTCAGGCCATGAAATTAAAGGCAAGACACTGGGCATAATAGGGCTCGGAGCAATAGGAGTTCAGGTTGCTAACGCTGCCGTAAGTCTTGGAATGAATGTACTCGGTTACGATCCTTATTTGTCAGTTAAATCAGCGTGGATGTTAAGCCCTATGGTTAAACACGCAGATACCCCCGAAGAAGTTTACGCAGTTTCGGATTTCATAACTATACATGTTCCTGCGATGGACTCGACTAAGCACATGATTAACGCCGATGCAATTTCGAGAATGAAAACGGGAATAAAGATAATGAATTTTGCGCGCGATGTACTTGTTGATGAAGAGGCATTGAGGGAAGCACTTGCTGACGGGAGAGTAGGTGCTTACGTTTCTGACTTCCCTAATTCTGTGAGCGCGAACCTTCAGAATACAATCGTACTTCCTCATTTGGGAGCGTCAACAGAAGAAGCTGAAGAAAATTGCGCAGTAATGGCAGCCGTACAGTTACAGGATTACCTAGACAACGGCAACATAACTAACAGCGTTAATTTCCCAGAGACTAACGCAGGGACTTGCGGAGCTGAAGCGAGAGTCGCAATACTTCACAGGAATATACCTGCAATGCTTTCTGGGATAACGTCATTTTTCGGGAGCAGCGGACTCAATATTGAGAACCTCATCAACAGGGCAAAAGGGTCATATGCTTATACGCTTGTAGATATTTCGCACAAAATGCCCGATGATACTACGGAGAGATTAAGAGAGATTAACGGAGTATTGAGGGTTAGAAGAGTCAAAGAGAGAAGCTAGAGTGTGAACAGAAATTAAATCCCCCTCACCAATAACGGCAAGGGGGATATAGTTTTTTCTTTTTACTTTCCCGGTTTTCCAAGCAGCTTAAACATATTAGCCTTATAGAACTCAACACCGGGCTGATTGAACGGGTTAATACCGCTGATATACCCTGACACACCGCAAGCATACTCGAAGAAATAGAACAGTTCCCCGAGTGATTTCTCGTCCTGCGAAGGAATACTCACCATCAGGTTAGGCACTCCTCCGTCAACATGTGCCGCTATCGTTCCCTGCATAGCGCACTGGTTAACCCAGCTCATTTTCTTCCCTGCAAGGTAATTCAGTCCGTCAAGGTCATTCTCCTGCGACTTCAGCTCGAAATCTTTGCGCGCATTCTCAATCTTCATCACAGTCTCGAACATTATTCTGTCGCCGTCCTGAATGAACTGTCCCATTGAGTGCAAATCAGTCGTTAAATCAACGCTCGCAGGGAAAATTCCCCTCTGATCCTTGCCCTCTGACTCGCCGTAAAGCTGTTTCCACCATTCCGAAATATAGTGCATTGCAGGCTCATAGTTCGCAAGAATCTCAACGGTCTTGCCTTTACGGTGAAGAATGTCCCTCAATGCAGCGTACTGTAACGCAGCATTCTCCTCGAACGGTTTGTTCAATGCAGCCTCACGCCCTGCAGCAGCTCCGCTCATCAATGCGTCAATATCCGCACCGCTCGCAGCTATAGGCAGCAGTCCCACAGCCGTAAGCACTGAGAATCTTCCGCCTACGTCATCGGGTATCACGAACGACTCATAGCCCTCAGTATCAGCAAGAGTCTTCAGAGCACCGCGTGCCTTGTCGGTAGTCGCGTAAATTCTCTTAGCGGCTTCCTTAGCTCCGTACTTCTTGATGAGCAAATCCCTGAATACCCTGAACGCTATTGCAGTCTCAGTTGTAGTACCTGACTTCGAGATTACGTTCACAGAGAAATCATGACCTTCAAGCAGGTCTATGATGTCCTGAATGTAAGTGCTGTTCATGCTGTTGCCGACGTAATAGATTCTGGGAGTCTTGCGTGTTTCTGGCGATAAGTCGTTATAGAAACCGTGTCTCAGAAATTCAATAGCTGCCCTTGCCCCCAAATATGACCCTCCGATTCCGGCAACAAGAAGAATCTCGGAGTCGCTCTGAATTTTCTTAGCGGCCATTTTGATTCGGCTGAACTCTTCCTTGTCGTAGTTCACGGGCAAATCAATCCAGCCTAAGAAATCATTGCCTGCACCTTTACGGGATTTGAGGAGTTCGGCGGCAGTGAGCGTGATAGCTTTCATGCTGTCAACTTCGTGGGGTCTCACGAACTTCAAAGCATTTGAATAGTCAAAACCTGTCATGAAATTTTCTACCTCCTGATAGTTTTGTGGATAAGCTATATTTTATTACGTATTGCAGATTTTTGCCTCACTTAATACGCCGTTCCGTTCACGTAAAGCGTATAGCTTCCCTTATTAACAGTACCGTTGTTCGTTAAACCGGTAACATATGAATTGCCCGTTAATGTCCAGACAGAGCCTTCTTCTATTGTTACGTTTACTGTACCGCTCTGCCCCGAAGTATTAATTGCACCGCTGAACGTTGAGCTGTCGGTCATGTTAAGCGTCAATGATGATGTACTGTCGACAATAATATTACCCGTTATATCCTGCCCCGAAGCGTTGAGCGTAACAGTACCTCCGTTGCTCCCTGAAGTTCCCCATTCCTGACCCTCTGCTCTGAGGAAATTACCCGATGAGTCGTTATTCGTTATTTTCACGCCTGAGAGAGTTATCTCAGTTGTCGTGTTCGTAACGCAGAATATATCACCGTTGGCATTGGTTATGCTTCCGTCAGTCATCTTGAACGAGGACTTACCGCTTGAGGCATCTTTTGACATCGACTTGTAGATTAATACTGCCTGATACGTAGCCTGATACGTAGTGTCCTGACTGTTCTTTTTGTTATGGTTGGCGTTTAAGTTTGAATTTTCGAGTGTTACTGAGTTACCGCCCTCAATTACAACAGACTGTGCAACGTTAGCCGTTAAGTCAGCATCGTAAACACTTATTGCAGCAGCCGAGTAAATTGCAGGCGAACCCGTGCCGTTTGTAGTGTAAGTTCCGCCGTTCACCGTAACAGTACCGCCGCCGCTGTCGGATCTTATTGCCGCTGAAGAACCGCCCGATGTAGTTATCGTTAAATTTTCAGCGTTCATTATTCCGCCGCCTGTCGTCATGATACCGCCTGAATTGTTCGATGATGTAGTTATTGTTGCGTCAGAGATGTTTACGGTAGTGCCGTCGCCCTGATTGTTGTTAGTGTTGCTGTTGTTGCCGCCGTAAGAGAATACAGCATTGCCGTACTTGGCGTTTGTAGTGATTTTTGTTGACGAGCCGTTTATTGTAAGCACTGCGCCTCCGCTGGCAAGTATTGCTGCGTTAGTACCCTTCCAGTCGTAATCGTCATTCTGTCCGGAAACATCGCCCGTCTTCGTTACCGTTATGTTCGAGTAAGTTGCCGTACCGCCGGTAAGTGAGATTGCGTGTTCGCCTGCTGTTGTTGCCGAATATGAGTCGCCTGACGTTACCGTTCCTGACTGGTCGTTGCTGGTTGTACCGCTGTTGCCGTTATTGCTGTTGTTCCCGCCCGACTGGTCATTGCTGATCGTACCATTGTTACCGTTGTTGCTGTTGTTGCCGTTGTTACCGCC
>JAFTBA010000023.1 GCA_017458545.1 Synergistaceae bacterium
CCGAGTGATATGGATTACAGGGACAACGCCTGGTACAGAGCTATGGAGATTCAGGCTGCTTGCGATATTCTTTACTCCGAAAAAGCTGAGAGGGTTCACAGAATGGTAAAGGAGTTCGAGGACGAGCAAGAACGAAAATTCTCACCGCTTGACGCTCAAATTGAACTGCGTATACGTACCCGTCCCGATATTGCGCGCGCAATGATGGAGGGAGTCGTTATGACCCAGACAGAAGAGGCAGTGAAGTTATACGAGTCGATAAAGCGCGAACTCGGAATAATTACTGGTGAGGCTCTCACTGACGCGGTTAAAGGCAAAAATTTCAGCGTCCGTTTTCCTGCCGGTAAACTGAAAATTGATGAGCTTGAAATTTCAGAGTGCATTTGCGGTCCGTCTTACGAGTCAAAATCAAAATGGTCTGTCTGCAAAAATGTTAATGTCAATGAGAATGACGGCGGTTTGGCGTTTGAGTTTGAGGGCGGCGAATGGTTCGATGATGCTGTGCCGTGTTTGACGGACTTATATGTTTCGTTCGCTCTGAAATCGGGCGGTAAACGCGCAGGAACTTTCAGGATTAATGTGAGGTGTTAAAGTTATGGCAAGACGTACGGATAATGCAACAGTCATTAAACAGTTAATCAGGCTAGGCCCTGCTAAAGCCATTGTGATTCTTATTGCCGCAGCGGTCTTCTACTTTTTTAACGGCGGTGAAATCCCTCATCTCACTAACAACAACAATACTGTTACGCATGACACAGGTAATCAGGATTTTGTTGCAGCAACTATAGTGAGAGCTGTTGACGGAGATACTGCAGTGGTTAAGGTTAACGGTCAGGAAAAGCGCGTCAGGTTTTTGGGAGTCGATACTCCCGAAACTGTACACCCTAATAAACCCGTTCAATTTTTCGGGAAAGAAGCGAGCCGGTTCACTAAGGACTCATTGAACGGCAAACGTGTTTGGCTTGAATATGACTCATCACCGCAGGACAGGTACGGCAGACATTTAGCATACATATGGCTCGCTAACCCTAAGACTGTTGATGAGGCTTCAATACGCGAATACATGTTCAACGCTAAATTACTGCTCGGCGGTTACGCTAAGGTGATGATAATCAAACCGAACAGACGTTACGAAAAGGAGTTCAAAAAATTTCAGGACGAAGCTAAAAGCAAAAGGCTAGGTGTTTGGAGTCAATAACGCAATGTATTCGGTGAGCCTCTGAAGTTCGTATCCTGCAATAAGATTAATCATTGCTTCAGGGCTGCCGAACCTGTAATATTCCTCAAAGGCATCATAGTATTTCACCCTGTCGGAAAATTTAACGTCAACAGGCAGATAACCCTCTTTCATAATCGACATGTTCATAATGAGTCTGCCTGTTCTGCCGTTGCCGTCAACAAAAGGGTGAATACCCTCGAATTTCAGATGAAAGACTGCTGCTTTTACGATTGTGTGTGAAGTGTCCTCCCTGTAATCGTGAATCAATTTCTCCATAAGCTCAGGAATAATTACTGGTTCGGGCGGAACGTTATAAGCCCCCGATATTCTGACGGGTATTCTGCGGTAAACCCCTCCGTCTTTAGGTCTGTCGGCCAAAACAAGCGAATGCACCTGACGTATTAACCCTTCCGAAATCTCAGCGTCAATGTTATCCTCAATAAATGTGAACGCCTCTTTATGTCCGAATGCCTCAAGATGACAGCGCAAAGGTTTACCCGAGACCGTCAATCCCTCAAGTACCATTGCCGTCTCTCTTAACGTTAATGTGTTACCCTCGATTGCATTGGAATTGTAGGTGTATTCAACCGCAAAATTCTCGCGCAGCCTCTCAAGTTCCCCTTCCGTCAACGGCCTCATCAATGATAATTCGTGTTTCAGTTCATCAATACGTTCAATAATTTTATTGTTCATGTTTAATATATAATGAATACCTTTCATTAATTATGCTATACTCTGAATTTACTGATGGCAATAATTTATCACAGGAGGATTTTTAATTCATGCTAGGTTTCGGATTAGACCCTACAATCATTATCGTAATACCTGCACTTATTTTATCCATGTGGGCTCAGGCCCGTGTTCAGTCAACTTTCAATCAGTACAGCAGAATCCCTGCTCGCGGTAACGTTACGGCTTACAGCGTCGCAAAAATGCTCCTCACTCTTTACGGTATGGGGAACATGCCTGTCAATCACGTTTCGGGTGAACTCACCGACCATTACGACCCGAGAAGCAGAACGCTAAATCTTTCCGACAGCGTTTACGGCAGCAACAGTATCGCCTCAATCGGAGTCGCTGCTCATGAAGTAGGCCATGCTATTCAGCACCATGAGTTATACTCGCCGTTAATCTTCAGAAACTCTATCGTCCCGGTCGTTAATATCTGTTCAACAGCTTCAATGCCCCTGTTCATTATAGGACTTATCATGGGTAACTTCATGCTCGTAAACATAGGCATTATGTTGTTCACGGGGGCATTAGTCTTTCACCTCGTTACGCTTCCCGTTGAAATCAATGCAAGTTCGCGCGCGTTAAAACTCCTCGAACAGACCCATACCCTGACACCCGATGAGCTTTCGGGAGCAAAAAAAGTTTTAACCGCTGCAGCATGGACTTACATAGCCGCTGCGTTGATGTCATTGTTACAGTTAGTGAGACTGATTTTAATCAGCAGGTCATCAAGGAGAGATTAATTAATTGCGCGGAATTGAAGCAGCACTTACGGTTTTAACGTCCTATAATGACGGGCGCAAAAATAAATTTTCATCGGAAACTCTCAGGATATTAGCCGACCGTGAGAAAATGAAATCAACTGACATAACACTTGCCTCATCGTTAATATACATAGTCATGAGGCGCAAAGAGTTATGGGAAAAAATTTCGTCCGATTACCTGCGTTCAAAAGAAAAATTACCTCCTTCCGTCAACATGGCCGTCCTCACAGGTACAGGAGGACTCTTAGAGCTTCGCCGTTTCTCAGGCGGTGTATTGGTCAACGGAATAATAGAGTACCTCAGAAAAAATAAACAGCTCGCTAAATATTCGGGGTTAGTCAACGCCGTATTACACAAAGTAATTGAGAACGGTGAAGGTGTACTCGAAAAATTCAGGCGTTCCCCCTCACCTGAAGGACGCGCAATGTGGGCAGGTATACCGGTTTGGACTCTTCCTGCGTGGCTAAGGACTTGGACGACTCAGGAACTTTACGCTTTGTTTGAAATGTCAGCTTTACCTTCATACTCATCATTAAGAGTCTCGCCTGATAAACTCGCTGAACTTTCGGGACTCCTTGATGCGAAGGGCATACGTTATCATAAGTCCGATATATCGGACTCGCTCAGACTCAATGAGAGCATTCTGCCTGCTAACGTTCCCGGTTTCGCTGAAGGTTTATGCACTGTTCAGACTGAGGGCTCAGTGCTGGCAGCGTCATTAGTGAGAAAATTTTGGGACGGAGGAATAATCCTCGATATGTGTTCAGGGCGCGGAGTTAAAGCAGCTCAGATTCTTCAGCAATGCCCTTCATCTCACATTGAGTGCTGGGAAATCTCTGAGCACCGCTCGAAAAGCGCAGCACGTGAACTCGAAAGGCTCGGAGTCAGTGAGCGTTCAGTGCTGAAAGTAGGCAACGCATTATCGCTTGAGCCTGACGGTGAAACAGGGTTCGTAATGCTTGACGCTCCTTGTACGGGTTCGGGAACGTGGAACAGAAAACCTGAATCAAAATGGCGTTTGGATTGGGAGAAATTCGACCGTACAACAGCAATGCAGAAACGTTTACTCAACAGAGCCGTTACAATGTGCAGAAAAGGCGGTTACATTCTGTACATCACCTGCAGCCTCTTCAAACAGGAAAATGAAAACGTAATCGCTGAAATTTTATCGGCTAATTCCGAATGCACAGAAGTTTCAGGACTTATTGACTGGAAGGGTAATATATTCCGCAGGGGAAAACCCTACGGTATCTACATAATGCCGTCAAATTCGTGGACTGACGGTTTTTACTGCTCGTTGATATTAAAACGGTAAGAGAGGTTAATTAAATTTGGCAACATTTCAGAAAGTAAGAGAACAGAATTTTATTGAACTTTGCTGTGACGGTTCATATCAGGAAATCAAAAACATTCTCGATTCAGGGGTAGACGTTAATGCTTTCATAAACTCTTTTAACGAGTTCGGTTCAACTCCTCTTTTCATGGCAGGACGTGAGAACACTCCCGATGTCGTTAAGCTCCTCATTGATTACGGCGCTAATGTAAACTTCACTGCTTATGACGGCAATACGGCTTTAATGTGGACAGCCTCAGACAATACCGCTGAAGTCATTGAGATTCTCATTAAGGCAGGAGCTAACGTTAACGCAGCAAGATATGACGGATTGACTCCGTTAATGGGTGCTGCTAATAAAAATTCACCCGAAGCCGTCAGAGTCCTCCTTAAAGCCGGAGCTGACGTTAAAGCACGTAACAGTATCGGTATGACAGCACTGCTCTACGCCGCTATGAACAATCCAAATCCAGAAGTCGTCAACATGTTAATTGACGCAGGTTCTGAGGACGTTCCCAACAACAACGGAAGAACAGCGTTAATTCTTGCTGCAATGATGAACAATGAAAATGTAGTCAACGCACTCATTAAAGCAGGTGCAGACTCAATATCGCGCGATAAGGAAGGCAAATCAGCTTTAGATCACGCGCTCGAAAATAACAAACTCACAGGAACATCGGCACTTCGTAAACTTGAAGAATTAAGCAGGAGGTTTACAATTTGAAAAGTTATAACGGCGGAATAATATTCACGACACTTTTTATGGTAACAGCGATAATTTTTGCATCAGGTGCTATTGCTGTTTATACTGTTTTCATGAAACCCGAAGGAAGATCTGTAGTCCCTGATTTACGCGACAAATCTACTGTTGACGCTGTTGCAGAAGCCGAAAGACTCGGACTTGTTGCCCAGCTGCAGCCTACTGCATCAACAATGCCCGAAGGAAGAGTCCTCGCCCAGTCCCCCGAAGCAGGTACTGAACTCCGCAAAGGCCAAGTGGTAGTGTTACAGGTCAGTATGGGCGGTGAACTCCATGATGTTCCCGATGTTAAAGGAATGACTCTGACTGAGGCCGAAACTGAAATCAAAGCTCAGGGGTTCGCAGTCGGTGATGTCGTTAAGATTCGTGAACCGCGTGTTAAAGCAGGTGAGGTAATCGCTCAGAGTCCTGCTGCACCTGCTGAGGCTGCTGCAGGAAGAAAAATCGACCTGCTTGTTCAGGACGGTGCTAACGCTGACGGTATAATAATCGTTCCAGATGTCAACAAACTCACTGAGAAGGAAGCAAGAGAACTCTTAACGTCAGCAGGTC
>JAFTBA010000149.1 GCA_017458545.1 Synergistaceae bacterium
GAAAAATATAACTATTCTGCTGACGCTTATGCTGACGAGGCCGAACACGGTACTCACGTTGCAGGTACTATAGGCGCTGTCGGCAATAACACCATAGGTGTTGCGGGCGTGAACTGGAACGTCAAAATGTTCTCCGTCAGAGTCCTCGATGAGAATGGCTACGGAACTGAGGCCGGATTAGTCAACGGACTCAACCACGTCTCAACAATTCTCAGGGATAACCCTAATCTTAATCTTGCCGCACTCAACTTCTCAATCGGCGGAGCCGGTAGCGTTCTTTCCGATTCAGAAGAGGCTATGAACGATCCTGAGCGTCTCGCTTTCAAAGCACTCAGCGACACCAACAGAATAGTAATCAGCCTCTCGGCAGGTAACAGCAACATCGAAGTAGGCGCACCGAACTATACGGACTTTAACAGAGTAAGTCAGGGCGGCATGGAATATCCTTCATCATTCATTGGTCTTGACAATGCTATAGTTGTTGCGGCGGCCATGCCTGACCTGACAAAAGCAGGTTTCAGCAGTTACGGCAGAAGACGCGTTCATGTTGCAGCACCGGGCGAATACATTTACAGTACTGCGCCCGCAAACGCAGTCATGAAACTGGGTTACGAGACCGTCGGCAGACTTTACGGGTATCAGGACATGGGCGGTACTTCAATGGCTGCGCCTCACGTTGCAGGAGCTGCGGCACTGCTCAAATCAATCTTCCCGAAAGCTAATGCACCGATGATTAAAGAAGCTATTTTGGCAGGAGCGGATAACTCAGTGCTTTGCGAAGATAACACCTCAATGTACGGTCTGCTCGACCTTGAAGGTTCAATACAGTACCTTGAGAGAGTCTTATCAGGAGATAACCCCCCTGTAATAGTTGACGCTAAACCGATGTCAGTAGTTGCAGGACAGCCTTACAATTTCAACTTCTATGCTTCAGGCACTAAGCCCATAACATGGAGCATTGAGGGTGAACTTCCTGCGGGTCTCAGCTTTGATAACGGTCATCTCTTCGGTGTAACAGAGTCAACAGATAACAGGACATTCATGCTCAGGGCTGAGAACGATTACGGTTATGACACTATGGTCTTCACAGTGAATATACTTGAGCCTACAGCACCCGTTATCCGTGCTGACTATCCCAGAGAGAATGAGCTCATGATAGGTGAGAGTATATACAATAACGTAACTCTCTCGCGCGGTACATGGCCTTTCGTATGGGAGATTTCCGAAAGCTCAGATATAACTGACGGTTCAACGCTCTTAATCGTTCCTCATTCCGGATTACTCAATTTTGTGCCTAAGAGTGTCAGAACGTACAAATTCACCGTTAAAGTCTCTAACCTCGCAGGTTCAGACACAATACCCCTCACTATCAACGTGAGTCAGAATGAAGCACCTGTGCTTGACGCTGAGAAAGTTCTGAAACGCGGAGTAGTCGGAAGGGTTTACGGTATTTCGGTTTCAAGCGACTTCGAGGAAACCTATAACATTGACGGCGGTTATGTAAAGCTGGGCGACACAATAGACGTTACTGGCGGAAGTATTAAATTTGCTTCTGTCGATAACCTTCCTGAAGGAATGTACTTTGAGTCGCAGGATCACTCTGTAAGTATTTTCGGTGAACCCGAATCGGCTGACACGTACAAGATTAAGGTTACGGTTTCAAACGATGCAGGTATTGACAGCCGCGACTATACGCTTGTCATAGGCAAAGATGCACCTTCATTCCTTGTAACGAGCTATGATTTCTACTACGGCAGGGGCGTAAGCATACAGATTAACATTCCTGTACTCGGAGCAGTGCCGCTATCGATTGATTACACGGGTACACTGCCTGACGGTATATCGTTCGATGCCACGAAACTCACAGCTATATACGCAGGAACGCCGACAAAGAACGGAGCATTCAAATCCGTAATCGTTGCGAGCAATGACGAAGGTTCAGCAAGAGTCAACGTAACGATAAACATCAGCGACCCCGTGAAAATAGTATCGTACTATCTGCCTGACGCTCTTGTCGGTGAAGCGTATGACTTCAAGCTCCGTTCACTCGGTAACACCAATGCCGAATGGACTGTTGCGAGGGGTAACCTTCCTGCAGGATTAACGCTCTCGAAATCGGGCGACATCACAGGAACACCTACAGAAATGGGCGAATACATCTTCAATGTTAAGGCTGTTGCACTCGACTCGGTAGGTCTTATAACATCGTCTGATTTGTCTATTCTCGTTCTTGAGAAACCTGTGATTACTGCCGCTGCGCTTCCTCAGGGAAAGATTAATACTCCCTATGAGATGATAACGCTGAATACAGAGGGCTCAAAGCCTGTATGGTGGTCATTGAACAGCGGAGCAATGCCTGCAGGATTAACGTTAGCATCGAACGGTTACATTTACGGAACGCCTGTTGAGGCAGGTAGGTTTACATTCGGACTTCTTGCCGAGAACAGTGCAGGCAGTTCAACAGCAGAATTTACAGTTGCGATAGCCAATGCAAGCGGTGATGTACCCGGCAGCGGTGACAAGCCTGTACCTCCTACGCCTGTAAGCCCTGACAAACCTGCAGGAAGCGACACGATACATCACGGTACATCGAGAGGATATTCATCGTTGACCGAGAACGAACTCGGAGTGCTGCAGAACAACGATTACATAGCGGCAGTACTTCCTCTGATAAGCGTCGATAATTCAGGTATGTATTCATACGAGAGTGAGAGTACACTCAAAGGGATAACGCTTTCACCTGATGTACCTGCAGGGTATTTGCTTGTATGGAGGCCGTTTGTGAGGACGGGAGCTTCTGTAACGGGAGTAGAAGGTGCTGAACTTGACGAGGAGAGTACTGCATTGTTCTACAACGTGAGCGGTGATTTAATCACTACCGTACCTGCAAACCACATCGTAAACATTTCAGCATGGTTCGATCAGGCTAAGACCTATGCGCCTGTAATTGCAGCCGACAGGAATTCGAGCGGCAGGGCAGTGGCAGTAGGTCCCGGAACTTCAGGAGGATGCAGCGCAGGTATGACGGGATTACTTGTATTGTTACCGCTGTGCGCAGTAGTCTTCAGGAAACATTCACGTTAAGTGAGTATAATTTTCCCCGTAGGCATATATAGGGCTTACGGGGAATTTTTTTTGACGGGAACATAACAGGAGGAATAATCATCATGAAAACATTAAAGTTAATCATCATTACAGTGTGCATAATTTCAACTGCATTGAGCGCGTTCGGAGCTGTCGGTAAAAGCAGTGCTAAGAGAGGCGAAGTTATTGCCGTTCTGAAGACCCCTGCAGGGATTGCGCTGACTGAAGAGAGCCTCAAGAACGGCGCAATACGCAAGTACATTGAGATCACAGCTGAGGCAGTAGGAGCTGAGGTTGCGAACGTGTTTGACTCGCTGTCGCTGATGAACAGGGAAGGGAATATCTTTGTGTTCATGGTGTCCGATAAAATGAGTTCGGAGGAATTAGCCTCTGCGCTGAAGGCTGACCCTAATGTTGTGTCGGCTTCACCGAACAGAGAGGTTCATCTTATACGCTAGTTAAGGGTCAGGGTTAGGGGAGAGCTGTAACTTGTTCCCCTATACCCTTTTCACTGCAATGTATTTCAGCAGCACAGAGGCATGATATAATTCACCAAGTTGTGCCTGTAGCCCAGCGGATAGAGCGTCGGCCTCCGGAGCCGAAGGTCAGGAGTTCAAATCTCCTCAGGCACGCTAAATGTCTTCTCCCCGTCAAAAAAATGACGGGGTTTTTCTTTTGCCCGTATGCTAGAATATTTTTCACAGCGAAAATCACATCATCAACAGGAGGATTAATCATCATGACAGACGGAAGCAAATACTTACCTTACAGTGAACGTTCAGGAAACGAATCAATCGTTTATTTCACACGGGACTTATCTGCGGAAGGTCTCAGAAAACTCTACGCCCGTATCAATCAGCACATCACGGGCAAAGTTGCAGTCAAGTTACACACGGGTGAACCCAAAGGCCCGAATATCATTCCGCGCGAATGGGTCAAGTCCCTCATCACTAATGACCTTCCTAAAGCTCACATAGTCGAAACAAATTCCTATTACGAGGGCGACCGTTACACTACTGAACAGCACCGCAAGACTCTTGAGATTAACGGCTGGACATTTGCGAACGTTGACATACTCGACGAATGGAACACCGCGCTCCTCCCGGTGAAAGGCGGCAAATGGTTCACTCAAATGTCAGTCGGTCTTAACCTTCTCAGCTATGACTCGCTCTTAGTTCTAACTCACTTCAAAGGACATGTTCAGGGCGGTTTCGGAGGCTCGAACAAAAATATCGGTATAGGATGTGCTGACGGCCGTGTCGGTAAAGCAATGATTCACACAACCCCGGGCCAGCCTGATCAGTGGGACATTGCAAAAGAAGAGTTCATGGAGCGCATAACCGAGTCAACAAAAGCTACTGTTGACTATTTCGGGAAGAACATCGCTTACATTAACGTTCTCCGTAACATGTCTGTCTCCTGCGACTGTGAAGGAGTTGCAGCTGAACCTGTTGTTACCCCGAACATAGGCATACTCGCATCGCTTGATATTCTTGCTGTTGACCAGGCAAGTGTTGATTTGGTCTACGCATTGCCCGAACATTTCCGTCATGCTCTTGTTGAACGTATGGAGTCCAGGCACGGCCATCGTCAGTTGACGTACATGAAGGAACTCGGAATGGGTAACGATAAGTATGTCATTATTGACACTGATAACGGCGACAAGAGAATTTACGCTGAGGACGCTGTGAAAGGCGTTAAACCTTTCGAGGGCTAAAATGCTCGGAGCAGTAGTCGGGGACATAATAGGCAGCCCGTATGAGTACGCAAACATTAAGACGACAGATTTCTCTTTGTTCTCTGAGGGGTCGCGTTTTACTGATGATACTGTTATGACGCTGGCAACTGTCCGCGCATTAATGGAGTGTATTCCTCATCACGGGGACGGGACTGAGGAGCTTGACTTTAAGATTGTGATGTTCGACTCGCTCAGGAGGTTAGCGAGGGGATTTCCCAATGCAGGTTACGGAAAAAGTTTCAGGGCATGGCTTACAGCTAAAGACCCTCACCCTTACATGAGCATGAGCAGTGC
>JAFTBA010000150.1 GCA_017458545.1 Synergistaceae bacterium
CGCGAGAAGCATTACGAGTGTGAAAACTGCTGCAAACTTTTTCATGAATGAATTACTCCTTTTTGTGATAAATATATTTTTCACGCCCTGTTGACGGACGTTGAAACCTAGAAGCAAGTGAATGCCCCGTCCAAACCGAAATCAGCTCCGGTTGTGAACGTGCTTGTATCTCCTGCGAGGTAAACGCAGATTGACTCGAGTTCTTCGGGAGTACCGAGTCTGCCTGTGGGTGAAAGCTCTTTCCACTTAGCGATTAACGGTTTAAGGAAATCGGACGCTTTGATTAAGTCAGTGGCGATGTAACCGGGACTGATTGAATTGACTCTGACACCGCGTTTAGCCCATTCAACGGCGAGTGATTTAGTGAGCTGAATGACTCCTGCTTTCGAGGCATTGTAAGCGCACTGAGGCTGAGGAACGTTTACAATGTGAGCGGACATTGAAGCTGTGTTGATGATTGAACCGCCTCCGTGAGCAAGCATGTATTTACCTGCAATAGTGTCGGTGAGGAATACGCTGTTGAGGTTGACATCAATATTCTTCTTCCACTGTGCATATGTCATCTCATCGGCAGGAGCGTTAATGCAAATACCTGCGTTAGCGTGGCAGAAATCGAGTCCTCCGAGTTCAGCAACTACTTTGTCAACCATAGCCTTAACGTCTTCCTCGCTGGTAACATCGCACTTAATGGCTATGACTTTACGGCCTGTAGCCTGAGCGATTTCGTGAGCTGTTTTCTGAGCCTCTTCGATGTCAAGGTCAACGATAGCCACATCAGCACCGGCCTCAGCGAATGCAGTGGCTGTACACTTGCCGATACCTCTTGCGCCGCCGGTAACAAAACCTTTTTTGCCGTCAAGACGCATTTTCTCAATAATTCCCAACGTAAAAACCTCCTTAAAAATTGAAGCGGTATATGAGGAAATTGAATTTAATTATGTAAAACGGGTTTACATAATTTAACTGTTAATTCTTTTTTTGTCAATAGGATAAAATATCAGTCAGAGGTGAAGGAATTGACCCGACGAATAACGCCCGAACAAATCAAACTGAATAACCGTCAGTTAATATACGAATACATTTACTCTCAAAAGGGCTGCAACGTTTCACAGAATGAAATCTCAAAAGCCTTTCACATGAGCCGTCCTACAGTAGCAGGAAATTTATCGGCACTTGAGAAGGACGGGTTAATTTTCAGGAGCGGTCTTCTCGAAGCAGATCAGCCCGGACGTAAATCAGTTACATGGTCAATAGCTGAGGATTACAGAATCGCACTTGGTGTTGAAATTCTCAAGCACTCAGTAAAAATTATTGCCGTTAATCTTTACGGCCATGCTCTGAAATGCGCGAAGTTCAAAACCGAATACTCAAACAACGAAAAATATTACGGACACATAACGGGTAAAGTCAAAGAATTTATATCCTCGCTCGAAATCAATGACCCCTCACAAAAAATTCTCGGTATCGGTTTTGCCCTTCAGGGTTTAGTATCTGAGGACGGCAGCAAAGTAATTTACGGTGAGATTCTCAAATGCACGGGCTTAACGATAGACGTGTTCACCAAACGACTCGATTACCCCTGCAGATTCGTTCATGAACCTGACGGAGCTGCTGTCTCTGAGTTATGGGTATCGCCCGAATTAGACTCAGCAGTTTACCTGTCGATGAGCGAACATTTAGGAGGAGCATTAATCCATCACAGGAAAGTCCTTAACGGTATGCACAGGCATTCTGCAACGTTTGAACACATAACGGCATGTCCTGACGGAAATTTATGTTACTGCGGCAAACGGGGCTGTTACGAAACAGTATGCTCGAAAGTAGCATTGCTTAAAGGCGAAGACCCCGATGAATTTTTCAGGAGGGTAAGAAACGGTGAAGGCGATGCGCCTGAAAGATGGAGAGTATTTCTCTGTTACTTGGGGCGTTTAATTGCACATCTTCATTTAGTGGCTGACACGAAATTTATTTTGGGAGGACATTTAGCACCTTACTTTACGGCTGATGATATTGATGTGCTGTATAAACATGTAAGGGAGATGACACCTTTTGTTGAGAATAACGATTACATTTTACTCAGCAAAATGCCCTCGCATAATATTACTATCGGTGCTGCTCTCCCTTACGTAATGAAATTCCTTGAAGGCGTTTAACTTTTAGCCTGCCTTGCGCTCAATCGCAGACATTAACGACTCGAAAGCAGCGTTGAAGGATTTGAGACCGTCAGCAAGAAGTTTAGCGCACACTTCATTAAGATTGACTCCGATTTCCGCAAGCCTCTTCATGTCCGACTCAGCCTCAGCGATTCCTGTCTCAAGAGTCAGAGCAGCTTTGCCGTGATTCACGAATGCTTCAAGCGTTGCAGGAGGTACAGTGTTCACAGTGTCAGGGCCGATTAATTCCTCAACGTATTTCACGTCTGAGTATGCTTTGTTCTTAGTGCCCGTGCTTGCCCACAAAGGACGCTGAACTGCCTCAGCACCTGCGAACAGCCCTTTGAACTCCTGATACATCAGTTTGATTCCGTCAACGGCTATACGTCCGCATAATGATGTCTCACCTTTTTCAGCAAGTAACTTATCGACAGCACCGTCAACCCTGCTGACGAATACTGACGCAACTGACGCAGCTTTTCTGCCCGAACCTGCACGCTTAATCCCTTCGAGGTATGCCTTAGCGACTTCAACGTACTGTGAATGCGAGAATATCAGCGTTGAGTTGACGTTCACGCCTGAGGCTATGCACTCGGTTAACGCTGAAATTCCTTCGGGAGTCGCAGGTATCTTAATCATAACGTTAGGGCGGTTGAGGAGCGCGAAGAGTCTTTTAGCCTCGCTTATAGTGGTTTCACGGTCAGAGGCCAAAAGAGGATTGACCTCAAGCGAAACGTAACCGTCCTTTCCGTTCGTGCGGTCGTAAACCTGTCTCATTATATCCGCAGCTGCTCCGACTTCCTGAACGGTTAATGCCTCGTAGATTTCGGCGGTTGATTTGCCTGATGATGAGAGCGATTTGATTTCGCCGTCATAATCAGATGTCTTAGCGATTGCGTTCTCGAATATTGACGGGTTAGTTGTTACTCCCGTAACTCCGAGATTAATCCATTCCTGAAGACCGCCTGATGATACAAGCTCCTTGTTGATGTAGTCGAGCCAAATGCTTTGACCCATGTGGAACGCTTCATGTATTGCTGTCATTATTCTTTTCTCCTTACGTTTAAGTATCTATGTATGGACTAGGGACTAGGAGGCAGGGGTTAGGGGAATAGGGGTTAGCTGTCCCCTACACCCTACACCCTATACCCTACTAACTACCATTTCATTGCGTTAATTGCTGCCTTTTCAACTTCAAGACCTTTCACATAACGCTCAGTGAAAATCTCAAAGCCCTTCACGTCCTCAGGGTCAGGATTGACCGCTTCGCCAGTTAAATCCTTGAACACGCGTTTGTTGAGGTAATCCTCAAGTTTGCCGTCCTTTTTGCCGTCAGCAAGATACCCGGCAAGCAATGCTATTCCCCAAGCACCGCCCTCACTTGCTGTTGACATTACTGTTACGGGTGAATTGACTGCAGCTGCAAGTATCTTCTGCATAACTAACGGTGTCTTGAAAAGTCCTCCGTGTCCCGTCATCATATCGAGTTTAACGCCCTCGTCCTTCAGCAGAATATCCATTCCCAATTTCACGGCACCCAGTGAAGTGTAGAGATTAACCCTCATGAAGTTGGCAAGGCTGAATTTACTCTCAGGCATACGCGCGAATAAGGGTCTTCCCTCGTTGATGAAGGTAACGTTTTCGCCCGAGTAGTAGCCGTATGCTAACAGTCCTCCGCAATCCTTATCGCCCGTTAATGCGTGAGTGTAGAGTTTTCCGAAAAGCTCACCCGTTTCAGCCTTAATCCCCATAAGTCCGCAGAACTCACTGAAAATGTTAATCCATGCGTTGAGGTCGCTGGTTCCGTTGTTAGCGTGGGACATAGCGCAGGGAAATCCCGAAGGTGTTGTAACCATGTCAATCTCTCTGTGAAGTTTCTTGAGTTTCTTCTCAACGACTATCATCGCAAACGTGCTTGTACCTGCCGAAAGATTGCCCGTTCCAGGAGCTACTGAGTTTGTTGCAACCATTCCGGTGCCTGCGTCGCCTTCGGGAGGACAGAGGGGTATACCTGCTTTGAGCGTTCCTGTTTCATCGAGGAGTTTCGCGCCTTCAGCCGTTAAACTCCCTGCGTCATCACCTGCAGCGAGTACTTTAGGGAAAACCTCAAAGAGTTTAATGTCATGGCCGTGTTTCGACATGAGAGCGTCAAATTTTTTTGCCATCTCAGCGTCATAATCGAGCGTCTCCGAATCAATCGGGAACATTCCTGCAGCATCGCCAATGCCTATAACCTTCTTGCCGGTCAAACGGTAGTGAATATAAGCTGCAAGCGTGAAAACTGAAGCTACCTTCTTAACGTGTTCTTCGCCGTCTAAAATTCTCTGGTACAGGTGAGCGCATGACCATCTCAGCGGAATGTTGAAGTCGAATAATTCAGTGAGTTCATCGGCTGCCTTAGTGGTGTTGGTGTTGCGCCAAGTCTGGAATCTTGCGACCTGCCTGTCGTTTTTGTCGAGCGCAATGTAACCGTGCATCATTGCGCTTACGCCCATAGCCCCGAAAGTTGAAGGGGTAACGCCGTATTTAGTTTCAACGTCCTTTCTGAGTGAAGCGTAGCACGAACGCAAACCCTTTTCAGCGTCCTCAAGATCGTAAGTCCAAACGCCGTCAACGAGTTTGTTCTCCCAGTCGTAAACACCTGACGCAAGAACATGGCCGTCAAAATCAACTAGTACACCTTTGATTCTTGTTGAACCGAACTCAATACCGAGAGCAGTTTTGCCCTGAGCGATTAATGTTTTAGCGTCCATTGATTAACCCCTCGCTTTCAGTAACGAAAATTCCTGAGCTATATTTTCTGCTGACAGTCCCATTTCTTTGCGGACTGAATCAGAGTCTCCAGACTCGCCGTAATGATTCACGCCGAGCATTTTCACTTTGGGTAATGAGATACCTTCTTTAACAGCCTCAATCATCATCACAGAGGCCATGCCCGTATTAACGTTATGGTCTTCGACAGTGAGAACAGGGCCTGACTTAGCTGCTTCCCTGAGTGCTGACATATCAGGTGAAAGAGGGCATGATACTCCGTAAACAGTAACGTTAATTCCGTTATCCTTAGCGAGAATCTCAGCGGCTTTGAGAGCAATCTGTGCAGTGTAACCGAGCGCGAATATTGAGCCGTCAGTACCTTCGCTGAGTTTGTCGGCCTTACCGTAAGTGAACATGTAGCTGCCAGAATAGTATTTGAGTCCGTCAATCTTCGAGCGTCCTACGGCCATGCAGATGTCTCCGGGAGTCTTGAGCATCCA
>JAFTBA010000151.1 GCA_017458545.1 Synergistaceae bacterium
ATAGGAGCAGTAACGGAACTAATATCAGCTGTTGCCGGGCTGTTCCGTAAAAGCAAAAGCAGTAACAATTAAAATTACCCCGTGCTGTTGTGTACGGGGTATCCTTTTCTATATATCCCTCGTGAATAAGGAGCGTTTTTTTGTTCGTGAATTATTCTGTTGCACCTGCCTGTTTGAGCATGGTTATGATTCGTGTTTTTGACTCGGAGTCTTCACGGGATTGAGCGAGTTTTAACGGAGTATTGCCGTCATTATCCCTGAGATTAACTACAGCCCCTGCATTAAGGAGAGTCGCAACAATTTCGGAACTATCTATCCAATCCGCCGTCACTGCGTGCATGAGTGCAGTTCGGCCGTTATTGTCCGTGAGGTTAACGGGAGAGCCTGCCCTAATGAGAGTCGCAACAGCTTCGGGATTCTCTCTATACGTAGCAGCGTGCATGAGTGCAGTTAGGCCGTCATTGTCCTTGAGGTTGATGGCAGCCCCTGCTTCAAGAAGAGTCGTAATAATTTGGGGATTCTCATTTCCCCCGGCGTACATGAGTGCGGTTCGGCCGTCATTATCCCTGAGGTTAACGTCAGCACCTGCAGCGATAAGAATTTTAACGATTTCGAGATTGTTATTATAATTAACAGCCTCTAACAATGCCGTCCATTCTTCATCAGTCTTAGTATTAACATCAGCTCCTGCGGAAAGAAGTATTTTAACAGCTTCGGGATTCTTGCTGCCCGCAGCGTAAAACAACGCTGTATAGTCTTGACCGTCCTTAGCATTAATATCAGCTCCTGCGCTTATAAGAGTCTTAATGACTTCGGTATTGCTGTTGTTTTCAGCTGCACACATTAAAGCCGTATATCCGTTGCTCTTCCATTCCCTGTTAATCTTAGCGTTCACATTCGCTTTTCTTAAACGTATGGCATCTTTAATTTTCCTCACAGTACCCGACTTGCACAGCTCAACAAAATCTTCATCGCTGATTTTCGGAAGCTCACGCCTTTTTGACTGCGCAGACCATAACGGTACAGCACTCATCAACATAACCAATATCATTACGCATAACAGTAACTTACGTTTCATAATCTCCCGTATGACTCCTTCCTAAAAGAAAAAGCCCTCCTGTTTTTCACGGGAGGGTTTTTGTTGATTTCAATCACATCACTAAATAGCCGCAGCAGCAATACCCAGTATTACCGCCAGGAAACCAAGCAATGTCTGTCTCCTGTAAGCCGTCAGCAATCCAAGCACTATCGCCAGCGTTGCAAACAGCTGACGGTATGTAAAGAACGCTATCGTTCCCATTGATACTGCAACAAGTCCGAGTACTATGTACTGTACTTTCGCAACAAATACCTTCTGTACAGGTGATAATACTCTGTCGCTGGGCGTTCCGAACTTCTCATCGTAATCGTTTACGATCCTCTTCAGCGTTACAGACAGTATCAATAACCCTATTAAGTTGGGAAGTGCCATCAGTCCGTTTAACGTGTCCGATATATCCCAGATGTTATTGAGGAACTGATTACCCTGAGCTCCCATGAACTGACCTCCTGCTGCTCCGATGAGTATCATTATTATCCATAAGACTTTCATCAGAGGTTTGCACCATACTCCGAACAAATACGTTACTGCAGTCTCAGCATACCAGTACCATCCCAGTATCGTTGTAAACGCAAACAGTAACAGTCCTACGGAAAGCACATATTTCCCTGACACTCCCAATGCGTTCTCGAATGCCTGTAACGTAAGCTGTGCTCCCGTTAAATCGGGCGAGTTCGTCAGAGTTCCCGTTACCATTACAACAAGTGCTGTCATTGTGCAGATAACTATCGTGTCCATGAAGACCTCAAATATTCCGTAGAAACCCTGCTGTACAGGATGTTCAACGTTAGCAGTAGCGTGTACCATAGGCGCAGAACCCATACCTGCTTCATTACTGAACACGCCTCTCGCTATACCTCTCTGTACTGCTTCCTTAACTCCCCAGCCTGCAAGCGCACCCGGTAAAGTTTCAAGAGGATTGTTGAACGCTAAGTGAACTGCACGCGATACTGTTTCGGGAATCATTGAGGCGTTCATTATGAGGACGTAAGCAGCTCCGCCGATATAGAATATTGCCATGAACGGAACGATATAAGTTGTTACTGTCGAAAGGCTCTTCAGTCCTCCGACAATGACCAGTGCAACGAGAATAGCCATTACTATACCGCTGTAAAGGTGATCTACGCCCCATCCCATAGACATTGCTTCAGCTGCTGAGTTGGCCTGAGTAGCTGCACCTATACCGAATGACGCTAAGAACGCGAACAGTGCGAACAAAATCGCAAGCACTTTCCCTATGAACGCACCGAGTCCCGGCCCTAATGCCTGGCCTGCACCTTTTTCGAGAATGTACATAGTGCCTCCGCGCCAATCTCCGTGAGCATCTTTCTGACGGTAATGTACTGCTAACGTAACTTCTGCGAACTTAGTGCACATACCGAACAC
>JAFTBA010000152.1 GCA_017458545.1 Synergistaceae bacterium
CTCTGAATAACGGTCCCGTACCTGTAAATGTCGTTATCCTTCATGTATTTGTCGTACAACTGCCCTGCATGAAGGAAAAAACGTATCGGCATATTTGGGTTTAATGAGGACTGATGTTCCCAGAGATTCATGACATGCATTATCAGAAATGAAACATCGTTCTTCATTCCCATGTAAATTATGTCGTCAATCGTGTTGAACTCTATATCCTCTGGGTTCGTATAGTTTGAACCGTTAATCGCATTATAGAGGCTTAACGTCCATTCTTTATGCTCAGGATTGCCGAATATAAACCTGAATAACCTGTCCTTATGTTTGCTGTTCGTCTGCATTTAATCACCTCTGTTCGGGAACTTAATATTATCACACAGGGTAAACATTAAGTGCTGCGTATTGAGGTGTGCATATTTTACACTGATACTCTTTCCGAATTGAGAGCAGATAAGATTTAAGAAGTTGATTTCGGTTTATTCTTCTTTACTCCGTCCCCTCCAAAACGTTCTTATCGGTACTCCGCTGAAATCCTCCAGCTCCCTTAATTTATTCTTCACATGATTCTCAAACCCTGAGTTCACCAGTTCGGGGTCATTCACAAAAAATATAAACGTCGGCGGTTCACTCTCAGCCTGTGAACAGTAATATACTTTCAGACTCTTACCCTTTCTGTCTGAAGGCAGCCTGTCAAACGCCAGCACATCTCTCATCAGACGGTTAAGCAGGTTAGTCGGTATACGTTTACGGCGGTTAATGCTTACTGTTACTGCCGACTGTAATATCTTCTGCAACCCCCTTCCGTTAAGTGCTGAGGCAAACACTACAGGCGCATAGCTCAGAAAAGGCATTTCATCGCGTATCTTCCTCATTATTTCATCGGCTTTCTTTTCTCCGCTCACTAAATCCCATTTGTTTACCACAATCACTAAGCCTTTTCCCTTTTCAACAACATGAGCCGCTATCCTCTTATCCTGGTCAGTACATGGTTCCAGCGCGTCCATCAACAGCAGTGCAACATCTGACCTGTCAACTGCCGCAAGTGTCCTCACAAATGAATAGTACTCCAAATTACCGTCAAATTTAGCACGTCTCCTCATTCCTGCAGTGTCTATAATCCTGAATCTCTGTCCGTCAATTACTGCTGACATGTCTACAGGGTCTCTCGTTGTTCCTGCTACGGGGCTGACTAATGAGCGTTGGGAGTTCGTTATTTTGTTTAACAGCGATGATTTACCTACATTAGGTTTCCCCGCAATCACTAAACGTATTTCATCTGACGACTCAGAATCATCAGCTGAAGTTTCAGACTCGGCGTTATTTTTCAGGGAGGGCAGGCACTCAACAACAGCGTCAAGAAGTTCATTAATCCCTCTCTTATGCAGTGCGCTTATCGGGATTACACGTTCAAAACCCAAACTGTAAGCGTCATTCATAAGGTCATCATGTTTAGGATCATCGAGTTTGTTTACTGCAACGATTACGGGTTTGTTACCTGCACGGCGTATGAACTCTGCAATTTCCTCATCAGCTCCCGTAACACCTTCCCTCCCGTCAACCAAAAATATTACAACATCGCATTCCCTCACGGCTGCATCAACATGCGCCTTAATCCCCTCAGAAAATTCCGTGTCAGTCCCGAATATTCCCCCCGTGTCAACAACATAAAAACTCTGACCGTTATGTTCTGTTTCACCGTATAATCTGTCCCTCGTTACTCCGGGCATATCGTCAACAATAGAATCCTTAGTCCCGGTAATCCTGTTAAACAGTGAGGACTTGCCTGTATTGGGACGGCCTATCAGTGCTGTTATTCCTGCCATAGCGTTAAACCCTTTCTTACTGTCTGCTTACTATGTATGCTGACAAATCATTGCCGTTAAGACCTGCAGAGAGTCCTACAGCAAGTTTTATTCTGGCCTGATAAGGGGATAACATTCCGCCGTTTATGACTCCCATCTCAAGAAGCTGGGAAGCACTCCCCTCGTAATTCTCCATTGCCTGAACAATTCCGTCAGGGTATCTCGATGTTAAAACTACGGGAATCTCAGCCTTGATTATTTTTCTCAGCATAGGTACCCATGAACTCGGTACATCCCCGTCCCCTAATCCCGATATTATGAGTCCGTCAAGTTCCTCGAATCTTTTATCGAGCAGCGAACGCAGAATCACATCGTTATCACCGAGCGATGCAACCAATACAGGAATGTTTCTCGCCAAAGGCTGAAGCATTTTCCTGACGTAACGGTGGCGCGGAAACCTCAGTGATATATAGTTCCCCGAAGGCTGTGAGAATACTCCCAAAGGACTCTCCGGGAATGCAAGAAGCCCTGCCCTGTTGAAGTTCGAGATTCTCAGAACATCGGCAGGTGAATATATAGCGTCCTGAATGCAGATTAACGCACCTTTACCCGTGCATGATCCAGATAACGCAGCCCGTACTGACTGGGCAAGACGCGTTGATGTCTCACTGCCTGGAGTGCCTGCATTAAAAATTGAGCCTGTGAAAATTAAAGGGGGATTCAAATCCCAAACTAAATCTGCAAAATATGAAAGTTCAGCAAGCAATGGTATTCCGCATGTTACTACTACACCTCTTGCTCCGTCATCATGTACGTATGAAGTTGACATGCTGATTAATTCACCGCACATTCTCAGCGTGTAATTGCTGACGGGCTGAAAACTCCATTTCTGGAATACTACATGAGCCTTAACATCATCAGGCAGAAGAGCATATAATTCCTCATCAGTTAATTCTTGGCCGTCCTGCCTCTGAACTATTCTGCCTCCTGCAAGTAATACTACTATTTTGTCTCTGTTTTCCATAATTTTATTTGCACCTCCAAAATTAAGACCCTCCCGATTTGAATCAGGAGGGCTAAAAGTCAGATATTAATACCCTAAATCCTCGCCAACTATGATTACGTGATAGTCCCTTCCCTTAACTGCCTGTTCCAAAATGAGTATCGCCCTGCACATCGAGTCCTCATTTCCTGCCGCTGAACAGTTCACGCAATGACCTGCTTTCACACATGCTGTTTCGACGTTCTGACGTATAGCGTTGGGAATTGTAGCACTTCTTGCGCGTTTGAGTCCGTCCTCAAGGTCAAACGCTAACTTGTTGATACCGATGACGAAGAGAACAAGTCCGTTCCCCCAAGCCATTCCTGCAACTCTGTTGCCTGTTCCGTCAATGTTAATGATTCGTCCGTCCCTTGTCAGTGCGTTCGCGCTCGTCAGGAATACATCGGCAGTGTTCTCGCGGAAACGTGCTGCTCTCCTTTCCTCGTTCGACATTTTGCCCCAGTGCTGATAGACAGTGTTGCCTCTGGCTTTCAGTGCGTCGAGTGCTCCAATATCGCGGACTGTTATTGTTCCGGGAATACCGACTGTTGCACCTTCGGGTATGAGTTCGAGCACGCGTTTGAGTGCCGCTTCAGCCGTAGGGACGTATTCAGCTTCAAAGCCCCTGCGCTGAAGTGCTTTCACTGCATCATTGCCGATAATTTCGTTGGCGAGTATTACATTCTCGTGTACCACCATGATTATTTTGCCTCCCTCAAAAATATATAGCCTGTTTCAACATCAGGATTACGGTAAAATTTTCGTCTTGCCTCGTCAAGTATACGTTTAGA
>JAFTBA010000153.1 GCA_017458545.1 Synergistaceae bacterium
GAGCCGTAATTTTCCTTGAGCCACGAAAGAACTGTCAGCATGAGTTTAGGGTTAACCTCATCGAAAACTATCATGTACTTGTCTACTTCTGCCTCACTAAGTCCGTGAGACATTAACATTTTACGCTGTTCAGCGATTCTGGCGGCATTAAAGAGATTAGTGAGAAGGTAATCGCTCATGATAGTTTCTTCGTCAGCACCGAGTGCCGAGAGTATTAACATTGCTGCACAGCCTGTACGGTCTTTGCCCTGAGTGCAGTGGAACAGCAATGAACGTTCAGGAGGAAGGTTCAGGAGTTCAACGAAAAATTCACGGTAAGCCTTTTTGCCTGCGTCATCGGAAAGAAATTCAATATACAGGTTAGTGGAAACTATACCGCTGTCAACAGTGTATTTGAGTCTTGCAACTGCATCGCCCTCAAAGTCTAATTTCTTTTCGAGTTTTTTATTGAACGTCTCTTCATTGATGACGCTGAGATTGAGGTACTTTACTCCGTCAATAACGGGGTCAGGTTTGGGGGCAGCCTCAACGCTCATTCTGAAGTCTGCAATCACAGACAGGTGATAAACGTTCTTCAAGCGTTCAATGTCCTCACCGGATATTGTGCTGAGGTCTGCTGTCCGCAGGAGAACGCCGTGTTTGACTTTTCTTCCGTCAGCAACGGGATAGCCTCCTAATTCACGAGCATTGCCGACACTTTTAAGGTTAATGCTCTGTTTTTTCTGCAAATCAATATCCGCCTCACTTCCGTAACAAAAACTGCACATTCCTAACAGCATTAACAAAACCATTAAGCTGCGTTTCAAAATTTTTTGACTCCTTTCGTTTTTTGTTTTTCATAATATCATGCGGTGCAAGTAGTGAACTCTTGACAGTTATGGAATAATCAAAGCCGTTACAAATTCACACAAAAGGAGATTAAACGATTAACTCATGAAGAAAGTAGCAGTAATACCCGGAGACGGTATAGGCCCTGAAGTAATAGGAGCGACTCTTGAAGTCCTCGAAAAAACTGCGCCCAAAACATTTGAGTTCGAAAGCGTCGCAATGGGCGGTAATGCCATCGATAAATACGGTGAGCCTCTTCCTGCCGAAAGCCTCAAAATCTGTCAGAACGCTGACGCAACATTACTCGGTGCTGTCGGAGGCCCTAAATGGGATAATCAGCCCCCTGATTTACGCCCTGAACGCGGACTCTTAGGGGTCAGAAAAGGACTCGGTGTTTTCGCTAACATTCGCCCAGCAAAAATCTTTGCTCCTCTTGCTTCAGCCTGCCCCTTGAGGAAAGACATTGCAGAAAAAGGAATCGATTTCGTTATCATACGCGAGCTCACGGGAGGAATATATTTCGGTAAACACGAGGCATTCACGACTCCAAACGGCGAGAAAGCAGCCCGTGATGTTATGGAATACACCGAGCATGAGATTCGCAGAATAGCTCATGTTGCATTCAAAACTGCTATGGGCAGACGCAAAATCGTTACGTCAATCGACAAAGCTAACATTCTCACTTCCTCAAGATTATGGCGCGAAGTTGTTGAGGACGTTGCTAAGGAATATCCCGAAGTCAAACTAAATCATCTCTATGTCGATAACGCTTCCATGCAGCTTATCCGTGTGCCTAATGAATTTGACGTTATCGTTACTGAAAATACTTTCGGCGATATTCTTTCGGATGAAGCCAGTCAGATAGTCGGCTCAATCGGAATGATACCCAGCGCGAGTCTCGGTGAAGGCAGTAAAGGACTCTATGAGCCTATTCACGGTTCAGCACCTGACATCGCAGGACAGGACAAAGCTAATCCTATAGGTACTGTTTTGGCAGGAGCTATGATGCTGCGTTACTCGTTCGGAATGACTGATGAGGCTGACAGAATTGAAAGGGCTGTTGACGGAGTGCTGAAGGACGGATTGAGAACGCCTGATATTTTTGTCGGAACTGATGACACGAAATTAATCACGGGTTCGCAGATGAAAAACGAAATAATTGCCAGGCTGTAAGTATCAAATAAGCTCCTCTGATGACGAGTCGGAGGAGTTTTTTGTATTGAACATGATGTGCTAAAATTTTCACGCTTTACGTTTACACTTTAATATTCATTGAAAGGAGCCATATTCTTATCATGGTGAAGAAAATTGTTTCATGTTCAGTTTTATTGCTCATGCTTTTTGTCGGAACTTCATTTGCCGCTAACGTTAATGTTAATGCGGTGCTTCAGAAAGCACAGAAGGGCGATGTTAAAGCTCAGGTTGAATTGGGACTCATGTACCATGAAGGTTACGGGGTCAAAAAGGATTTCAAGGAGGCCGTTAAATGGTGGAAGATGGCTGCCGATAAGAATGATCCTTCTGCAATGAGTCACATGGGAACAGTTTACATGTTAGGCGAGGGAGTCAAAAAAGATTACAAAGCTGCTCTCGACTGTTTCAACAAGGCTGCTGCAAAAGGCAATTCGGAAGCCCAGTACAATTTAGGCGTAATGTATGCCAACGGTCTGGGAGTTAAGAGGGACTACAAAGCTGCCATTAACTGGTACACCAAATCAGCAAACAACAAGAACGTTGCAGCACAGAACAGTTTAGGTGCAATGTACTGGTTAGGTCAGGGCGTTAAGAAAAACCCGAAGGAAGCCGCTAAATGGTGGGGCATGGCCTCTAAAGCAGGGGACGCAAGCGCACAGTACAATCTCGGAGTAATGTACGAGAAAGGCAACGGCGTTAAGAAAGACGCTCAGCAGGCAGTTAAACTCTACAGGCAATCGGCTGAACAGGGCTATGTACCTGCACAGAACAGTCTCGGAGTAGTTTACGAGAAAGGTATAGGTGTTAAGGCCGACAAAAAACAGGCACAGACCTGGTACGCTAAGGCATCGTCTGCCGGTTACACGAGTGTGCGCTATGAGTTCGATGTTGTGGTATGCCCTGTGTACAGCAGACCGTTAATTTGCGTTGACGTATGGGGGCCTGCTTATTGGTACTGCGGTGATTACTACACAGGGGGCTGTGCTTACTACGGGTATTACGCGCCGGGCGGTTACATTGGCGGAGGAGACTGGGTATCGGTTGAGGAGTACAACACAACTATCATTAACGAGGTCAACAATAACACTTACATCGACAACTCAGACAACAGCACTTACATTGACAACACCGATAACAGCGTGAACGTTGACAATACGGACAACAGTGTCAATGTTGATAACTCAGACAGCAGCATTAACGTTGACGATTCCGATAAGAGTACGAATATTGTCAACTCAGACAGCAGCACTAACGTTGACAATTCAGATGCAAGTACCAACGCTGACAATTCCGACACGAGTACTAATGTCGACAACTCAGACAGCAGTACCAACGCCGATAACTCAGACAGCAGTACTAACGCCGACAACTCGGACAGCAGTACCAACGCTGACAACTCGGACAGCAGTACCAACGCTGACAACTCAGACAGCAGCAACAACGCTGACAACTCAGACAACAGTACTAACGCTGATGACTCTGATAACAGCAATAATGATGGCGGTTCTGTGAGCGGCAGCGGTTCATTCGAGGACAACAAGAACGAGTCCGAGAGCAGCGAGCCTCAGAACAATGAGCCTGAGACTAATGAGACTGAGACTAACGAGCCTGAGAGCAATGAATCCGAGAGCAGTGAGCCTGAGAGTTCAGGGAATGATGAGACACCTGATGATTCGGTCGGTAATGATGTGCCTGACGATTCGGGCGGCGGAGATTTCGGAGGCGGAGATGACTCCGGCGGCGGCGGTGATTTCGGCGGAGATGATTCAGGCGGCGGTGATATGGGCGGCGGAGACCCTGTTATTCTGCCGGATTAAAGCGTTCAAAGAATCTCAGGGTTTGACAAAATATTAAACCCAGTGTATTTTATGCTGTATCATTAAAAGCCGGAGTGGCGGAATGGTAGACGCAGCGGACTCAAAATCCGCCGGGGGCAACTCTGTGGGAGTTCGAGTCTCCCCTCCGGCACCATTACACACAGAATACGGGAGATCATAATGCCGAACAAAAAATCCGCTGAAAGGCGCGTAAGAATATCAGAGCGTAACAGGCTGTATAACAAGTATTGGACTTCAAGATGTAAGACCGCCGTTAAGAGAGTTCTTGAAGCAGTTTCGTCAGGCAATGCTGAAGAAGCAGCAAAAAGTTTCAACACTGCCCAGAGCGTAATTGACAAGGCAGTTGTTAAAGGCGTAATGCACAGGAATACAGCAGCAAGACGCAAAGAATTAATGTCGCGCCGAATGAAGGCCATGAACGCCTAAACAATCTGACTAAGCACAAAACACACGCATAAATTCAAGCAGTCCTCAGCCTTAAACTGAGGGCTGTTTTTTTGACGTTTTTGACTCACTCATCTGAGCCTCAGCCCATCGGTAAACGGACTCAAGTGCAGGGATTAATGAGTTACCGCGTTCGGTCAATGAGTATTCAACAGTAGGCGGAATAGTACTGTACTGTTTACGGCTGATGAGGCTGTCGGCTTCGAGTTCACGCAGGCATTTCGTCAGCATAGTTGCTGTTATGCCTACTACACGGCGCTCAAGCTCCTTGTATCTCATAGTCCTGTTCTCGGAGTCGGCAATGTACCACAGAATAGGCAGTTTCCATTTCTGTCCGATAATTTTCATCGCGTAAAGTATAGGGCATTCAGTGTCATAAATATTTTCATTCTCAGGAAGCATTAGTTTTGCACTTCTCCTATTAGTATAAATTTCAGAGCGGCTAAGAAATTTCTTCATACTTCATATTTTTTTGCAGGTAATTATAATATCGCACTGTTAATTTCACAAACAGGAGATGTAAAATTTATGGCAAAGAAAATTTTTGAGACTGTCAATCTTCACAACCTCACTATGAAAAACAGACTCATACGTTCCGCAACTTGGGAGGGTATCGCTGATTTCGACGGCTCAATAAGCGATGAGGCTTACGAAATTTACCGCGAACTCGCTCACGGAGGAGTCGGGGCTGTAATCGTAGGATTCACTGACGTTTCACAGGATGACTATTACATTCACGGAATGATGAGGCTCTCACGCGATGAGTTAATCCCTCAGTACAAAAAACTCACCGACATTATTCACGCTGAAGACTGCCCCGTTATCATTCAGTTAGCGATGGGCGCGTATTACCGCAAACTCCCGAACGGTTTAGTCGAACAGGCTGAACCCGATAACATGACTCTTGATGAAATTCATCACGTCATAGGCATGTTCATTCAGTCGGCAATAAGAGCAGAAAAAGCAGGTTTTGACGGAGTACAGATTCACGCAGCACATTTCTTTTTCCTGAGCAGGTTCATCAGCCCGAGAGCTAACCATAGGAATGACGATTACGGCGGAAATACTCTTAACCGTTCGAGAATACTCATTGAGATCCTCAAAGGCATTAAATCGAACTGCCCTTCGCTTCACGTTACAGTCAAAATAAATTCGAGCGACTTCATGCGCGGAGGCTTAAACGAATCCGAAAGCCTCGAAATTTGCAGGCTCTTAGCCGGTAACGGTATCGACTCAATCGAGGTCAGCGGTAACGGTACTTCTGTTCAGGGTATCGTTGCAGGAGTCAATGAGGCGTACTTCTTCGACTTCGCTGCAAAACTCGCTGAGAGCGTTGAAGTTCCCGTTATGCTCGTAGGAGGTCTCAGAAGCCTCAAAACTATGCAGACGATTCTTAACACTACGAAAATCGAACTCCTCTCACTCTCACGGCCCTTGCTCCGTGAACCCGATTTCCCCAAAAAGTTACAGGCAGGTACGGCAACTGAGTCGCTCTGCGTTTCGTGTAACGCCTGCTACGGTTCACACGCTCACAGGTGCATATACAGATGAGTGCTTACAGGCTTGACGTTCCGACTAAAAGAGGCAGCGTCCTTAACGGCGTTTTGTTCCGAAACGATGACGCTAAAGCCGATACAGTTATGATTGCGATAACAGGCATTCACGGAAATTTTTACTCAAATCCCTTTTACTACAACTTCGGCGAAACACTCAACGCAGGAGGGATTGATTTCGTTTACGCACAGACTAATGACGCATTCAACAGAATCGAAACCTTCAACTCAATCACTAAACAGCCTGAGACAATCGGGTCATTCAACGAACGTTTCAGCTATACCGATGAGGATATTGACGCGTATTTGGATTTTGCGGAAGAACAGGGTTACAGGAAAATTATTCTCGCAGGTCATTCGCTGGGTGCTAACAAAGTCATATATTACCTCTCGCGTCATCATGACACTAAAAGAGTCTCTCATTTCCTTCTGTTGAGTCCTGCTAATCTCGAATGGCTGTTGAACGGCGTTACTGAGCGCGAGAAATCTATAGTGCGTTCGATGGCTGATGAGGGACGGGGAAATGAGATGATACCGTTTCAGTTAATGGGATGGGTTCCGTGTATTGCCTATACCGCTTATGACTGGCTGTTCACAGACACTCTCAATAATGTTCACGTTGAGGCCGATAAAAATTTCTCGCAGGTCTCAAAGATTACACACACCGGAGCATTACTGATAGGGACGTTCGACAATTTCACTTACGGGAATCCTTCGGGCTTCCTCAGCAACATTAATTCGCACATGCCTAAAGCCTCAGAGAATAAATTAATCTTCATTGAGAGGACAGGACACACCTATCAGCGCAAAGAACAGGAGACAGCAGACAGGATACTTGATTTCGTCAGAGGTCTGTAAAAAAAAGTGAAGCCTCCCTGAATAAAGGGAGGCACACAGAAAGGCAGGAAAAAACAAGGGTGTTCTAAATTAACTACTTATCCTGCCATATCTGCCGCTTTGTCAAAAAGCTCCTCTACTTCTTTTGAGGGCTTAGGTGTTACGAACGACACGAGCACTGCAACGATTAAACCTGCAAAAAATCCCGGTATTATCTCGTATACTCCCGTGTCTGACATGTACATTAACCACGCTATATCAACTACAGCTCCTGTGAAAATTCCGCACGCTGCTCCTGCAAAAGTAAATCTCTTCCAGAACAGACTCAGCATTATCGCAGGACCGAATGCAGCTCCGAATACTCCCCAGGCGTTAGACACAAGAGACATTATAGACCCTGCATTAGGACTCGACGCTATCATCAGTGCCGCAACTGCTATAACGAGAACTACTATTCGTCCTGCCCAGAGCATTTCGCGGTTACCTGCTTTATCGCCGCGTATTACAGGTCTGTAAACGTCTGACGCAAACGCGCTCGCTGCCGCAAGCAGCTGACTGTCTGCAGTACTCATTGCCGCCGCCAAAACCGCAGACAGAAGTATTCCAGACACAAGCGCAGGGAATATCCTTCTGGTCATAACTACGAACACAAGCGAGTTGTTGTTGACAGCCTCATCGAAACCGATGAACATTCTTCCGATTACACCGACCAATGCCGCAAAGGTCAATATGATTAACGTCCATGAGATTCCGATTTTTGCCGACTTACGGAGTTCAGGCTGTGATTTTATCGACATGAAACGGATAATTATATGGGGCATTCCGAAGTAACCGAGTCCCCAGCCTAATCCCGAAACTATATCCTGCCATGACGAAAATACATTCCAGTAATTAGGAGTGTCGATTGAAGCAGCTGCGTTAGGTTCGAGCATTGTTGCTGCTGCAAGAGGAACGATTAACATAGCCGCAAGCACAAGCATTCCCTGAAAGAAATCAGTCCATGATACTGCCGAGAACCCTCCCAAAAATGTGTAGCTTATTACGATTACTGCGGCCAGGTACATAGCGACTGTAGTGTCAAGACCTGTTACGGTGTTGAAGAGAGTACCGCACGCTTTAATGCTTGAGGCTGCGTATATCGTGTAAGCTATGAGAAAAACAGCTGCGGATATTAACTGTAATGTTCTTGAGGCTGATTTGAATCTTTTCGTGAGGTACTGAGGAATTGTGATTGAGTCGTCAGCAGCGATTGAGAAGGTTCTGAGGCGCGGAGCTTCGTATATCCAGCTGAGTGAATAGCCTATTGCCAGTCCTACGGCTATCCATATCTGCCCCAGTCCAAGAGCGTATATTGATGTGGGCAGTCCCATTAAAACCCATGCGCTCATGTCAGAAGCACCTGCTGAGAGTGCAGCAACCCATGCTCCCATTTTCCTGTCGCCTAAGAAGTAGCCCTTCTCGGTCTGATTCTTATCCTTGAAGAAGAACCATACTCCTATGGCAAGCATAAATACAAGGTAAATTACGAATACGATTACTTCCTGAATGTTCATATTATTCATCGAAAAACTCCTGTTCAAAAAGTTTCATAGCAGTATATCATAATGCGAAAGCCCTGCAAATTTTTAGCATTATCAGGCATGTATTCACCGTTGAAAAATTAAGCCTTTTGTATGATAATTACATCATCAAAATTCAATTCCACAATTCATTACGAATTAACCTGCAACAGAGGAGTAACGATAATAAATGAAATATTACCTTGCTGTTGACATAGGAGCGTCATCAGGCCGTCATCTGATAGGCCACAAAGAAGACGGCAAAATTATCACCAAAGAACTCTACAGATTCCCTAACGGAATGGTTGAGCATAACGGTCATTTAACTTGGGACATTGAACAAATGCTCGCTCACGTCAAAAAAGGAATCGATATTGCCCTCAATGATTATGAAGTTTCAAGCCTCTCTATTGATACTTGGGGAGTCGATTACGTTTTGATGAAGGGCGATACCGAAGTGTTACCCTGTTACGCTTACCGCGACACAAGAACAGAACCTGCAATTTCAGACGTACATAACATAATTCCGTTCGATGAACTTTACGCGAAGACAGGCATTCAGTTACAGACGTTCAACACTATATACCAGCTTTACGCCGACAAAACAGCAGGAAGGCTCGAAGGTGTTACTGATTTCCTCATGATGCCCGAATATTTACTCTACAAGCTCTGCGGAGTCAAATCCCACGAATACACTAACGCCACAACTACAGGCATTGTAAACGCAAAAACAAGGCAGTACGACAAAGAAATAATCTCTAAACTCGGTCTCCCTTCAGAGCTGTTCAAACCCCTTCAAATGCCCGGCACTAAGCTCGGAACGTATAAGGGCATTCAGTGCGTATTGTGTGCTACCCATGATACTGCCAGTGCAGTTGAGGGCATACCTATGGAGGGCAATGAGATATACATTTCTTCAGGAACTTGGAGTCTTCTCGGCGTTAAACTCAATCACCCGGTAACCACTATCAACAGCATGGCCTCAAACTTCACGAATGAGGGCGGTGTTAATTACATACGTTATCTCAGGAACATAATGGGTATGTGGCTGGTCAACAGGTTACGTGATGAATTATGCCCCGGTAAAGATTTCAGTGAAATTGTAGCTGAGGCTGAAGCAGATAATTTTGACGGTCTTGTTGACGCTAACGATAATGCATTCATGGCACCTGAGAGCATGAAAGAAGCATTCGATGAAAATCTCAGGCATTCGCCTTCAACAACAGCAGGTTATTTCAGGTGTGCATACCGTTCACTGGCAATGA
>JAFTBA010000154.1 GCA_017458545.1 Synergistaceae bacterium
CGCAAGATTATAACCTTTAGGAGGATTAAGATTTTTATGGCAGTAGCAAGTATGAAACAGTTACTCGAATGCGGAGTCCATTTCGGACATCAGACACGCCGCTGGAACCCCAAAATGAAACCCTACATCTTCACCGAACGCAACGGTGTCTACATCATTGACCTTCAGAAAACCGTTAAAGGTCTCGACCGCGCTTACGACTTCATCCGCGAGACAGCTGCGGCAGGCGGACACGTTCTTTTCGTCGGCACTAAGCGTCAGGCTCAGGACACTATCCGCGACGAAGCTACACGCTGCGGACAGTACTACATCAATCAGCGTTGGCTCGGCGGACTCATGACCAACTTCCCGACAATCAGACGCAGGATTTCAAGAATGCTCGAACTCAGACGCTACGATGAGGAAGGGACTTGGGAGGAGTTCACAAAGAAAGAAACTGCAGCTCTCAAAAAAGAACAGCTCAAGCTCGAAAAATATCTCGGCGGTATCGCTAACATGGCCGCTGTTCCCGATGCAATTTTCCTCATTGACCCGCGCCGTGAGGAAAACGCTATCGCTGAGGCACGCAAACTTCACATTCCCGTTGTCTCAATCGTTGATACTAACTGCGACCCTGAGATGATTGATTACCCAATTCCCGGCAACGATGACGCTATCAGAGCCATCAAGTTAATCACAGGCTTAATGGCTAACGCAGTAATCGAGGGAAGACAGGGTGAAGACGCTGTGATTATTCCGGTTCAGGAACTCAGCGAACCCGAAGCTATCAGCAATGAGGAACTCATAGCCGCAAGTGAGAGGCTTTACGAGAAATACGAAGGCAATATTGACGACGAAACCAGAGAGGACTAATACGACAATGGCAGAAATTACAGCCGCAAAGGTTAAGGAATTACGTGAACGCACAGGTTCAGGAATGATGGACTGCAAAAAGGCTCTCGCCGAAACTAACGGCGACATGGAGAAAGCTATCGACTACCTCCGCGAAAAGGGCCTCGCTAAAGCAGCTAAGAAAGCCGAACGCACAGCAGCTGACGGAAGAATCTTCCACGTTCTAAGCGATGACGGTAAGCTCGGAGTAATGATTGAGCTTAACAGTGAGACAGATTTTGTTGCTAAGACTGATGAGTTTAACGGCTTGGGCAATACTATTACAGCACACCTCGCCGCTAAATCATTCGATGATGTTCCCTCACTGCTCGCCAGCACACACGGGTCAGGCAACACAATCAACGATTTAGTTACGGCAATCATCGCTAAGTTAGGCGAGAACATCGTACTCAAGAGATTCGCTCGTTATGACGCTTCAAACGGAAGAGCGTTCTGCTACATTCACAACAATTACAAGGTCGGAGCATTGCTTGAACTTGACGCTGAGGACAAAGCAGTTTTGACTAAAGATGAATTTGCAGAACTCGGCCATGAAATTTGTATGCAGATAGCCGCTGCAGCACCTCAGTATTTAGTTTCTGAGGACGTTCCCGAAGACGTGTTAGACCGCGAAAAGGCCGTTTACCGTCAGCAGCTGCTTGATGAGGGCAAACCTGCCGATAAGATCGAGAAGATTATTCCCGGCAAACTCAGGAAGTATTACGAGACAGTATGCCTGCTTGAACAGGAATATATCCGTGACACTGACAAGAAGGTCAAGGATATTATTGCCGAGACGGGTAAGAAGCTCGGAACTAAAATAACGGTGAGACGGTTTGAACGTTTTGCTATAGGCGAGTAAAAAACTTAGGGGATTAGGGATTAGGGAGTAGGGGAATAGGGAAAGACCCCTTACCCCTGACATCTGACCCCTGATTAATCCCCAGTGTTAAAGAAATTCTTGCGCTGGGGATATTTTCGTAAAGAAGGGAGGCTGATGTTTTATGCCGAAGTATAAGCGTGTATTGCTGAAATTATCGGGTGAAGTTCTCGGAGAAGTTTTAACCGATGAGAATAACAAGAAGCATTATGTAGGTATTGACTTCAAAACGGTTCATGATTTTGCTGTTAAACTCGCCGAAATCAGGGAAGCAGGTATTGAGCTTTCACTGGTAATCGGAGGCGGCAACATGATGAGAGGCCGTAATGCCGGAGCTATGGGTTTAGACCATGTGAGCCTTGACGGTATAGGTATGCTCGGTACTGTGATGAATGCCTTAGCGGTCAAAACAGCTCTCGAAAAACTTAATGTTCCTGCTAAAGTATTGTCCGCAATAGGTATGCCTCCTGTAGCCGAACTCTATAACCGTGAACGCGCCAAAAAGTTTTTGAGCGAAGGCAATATAGTATTATTCGGAGCAGGAACGGGACATCCTTTTTTCTCGACAGATACTGCAGCAGCATTAAGGGCTTCTGAATTGGGACTTGACTGCGTGATTAAGGGGACGAAAGTTGACGGGATTTACGACAAAGACCCTAACGAGTTCAAAGATGCAAAGTTATTCCCGAAACTTACGTATGATGAAGCAATATCCCGTAACCTAAAGGTCATGGACACTGCGGCGTTTGCGTTGTGCCGTGAGAACAAAATGCCTGTCTGGGTGATAAGCATTAATGATTCTGAATGGGTGAAGAATATCATTGAGGGCAGGAATGTAGGAACAATCGTGAAGGAGGACTGAGTAATTATGCCGAAAGATGAACTTGCAGCATTGCGTGAGAATATGGACAAGGCAGTATCGTTTTTGCAGAATGAATTTCTGTCGATAAGGACGGGAAGAGCACATCCCGGACTCGTCAGCGATATTAAGGTAGACTACTACGGAACGCCTACGCCTATTAAGAGTCTTGCGAACGTAACGATTCCCGAAAGCAGGTCGATACAGATTGCGCCGTTCGATAAGACTGTCCTGAAGGCAATGGAGAAAGCTATACTCGCCGCCAACATCGGAATGACCCCTCAGAGCGACGGGCAGGTCATAAGAATGACTCTCCCCGAACTCACTAAGGCAAGACGCGTTGAACTCACTAAGCTGTTGGCGAGGAAGGCTGAGGAGTCGAAAGTTGTAATCAGGAATTACAGGCGCGATACTATTGAGTCGCTGAAGAAACAGGAGAAAGCCTCAGAGATTACAGAGGACGACTTGAAGAAGCTCACTAAAGATGTGCAGGATATAACGGACAGTTACATCAAGAAGATTGATGAGGTCTATA
>JAFTBA010000024.1 GCA_017458545.1 Synergistaceae bacterium
AGACCTGACTGAGCCATAGTGCATAAGTTTGCGCCTTTGCCTCCGAGTAAGAGACGGTTAGAGCCGTCGCCTTCCTTGAGGCTGTAAACATAACGTTCTGAGGGCATAGAATATCACTCTCCGAATAAAATTTTTTGTTACTGTTTAAGATTGCAGATTAATTATAGAAAATTTCGCGTAAAAAATCATTGCGCTGTTTGCATGAGTTTACATTTAATTTTATGTGCCGTGTAAAAACAGGGTAAGATTTGAGGTTGACGGCTTGCATAAAAAAAACTTTCGTGGTAGTATTTCTCGCGTTGCAGTAAACGGCCTCATCGACTAGTGGTCCAGGTCGTAGCCCTCTCAAGGCTAAAACACGAGTTCGAACCTCGTTGAGGCTATCACAAGCAAACAGCTTCCGTAAAATAATTGCGGAGGCTTTTTTATTAGGCATGATGATTTATAATTAATGGCTAAAGCGGTTTTGAAGGACGGACAGAATATTAAAATGAGTGAAAAGACAGCTGAAGAAAAATTAAGGCAGGAACTTGAAGGCAGTTTAACAGAACATACCGATTCAAATGCAAAAAGAAATCCTAAACCACTAAGGCCGAGACAAAAATTAATCCCTCGCCGAAATCCTGATAACATAAGGGACAAAACTGATACCTTTATGGACGATTTAGAGCGCAGGATTGAGCAGAGCCTTAACACCGTTGTAAATACTACCTCAGACCATCAGGAGAAACCGCGTCCTCCCAAAAAATCCACAGCGGTTAAACATAAATCTCCTGACATAATTAAACATGAAACATCAGCTTTAATTACTGAGGCAGTACCTGTTACACGTACCGTTAAGCCCGAACCTCACAGAAAAGTTCAGGCTATCAGGGAAGAACCTTCCGTTGTTCCCGAAAATCAACTTGACACGCAACCCATAGCTCTTGAGGCAGAACCTTTGCCTGACGATTCACCCGTCATTCAGGAAACCGATTTACCCGAAGTTCACCCCGTTGAAGCTGAACACGAACTCCCTGAGATTCCTATACTTGAGGCCGATTTGAATCAGGATATTAATACATTCACAGGAGCATTACCAGAAATCCCGGTTATACTCCCGGATGAGAATGACGATGACGATAACACTCAGAACTTCACTGATGATTTTCCGGATTTCACTGAGCCTCAACAGGAACAGCAGCAGGAAACTTACGAACTCCCTCAGCCTGATACTGATGTCAACGTTGATGATGTTGATGAACATGATGAGGATTCACCGTCAGAGAATCATCAGCAGGAGTTTCAGGAAGCAGAATTGATTGAAGCTCCAGATATTGAGGACGAATTTGCTGACGTTACAGATACTGAAGATGACACGGTGAGTGATGATACTGAAAACGAACAGCCGACTCAGTCCGATATTGAGTCTGATACTGACTCAGAGCAGGAAGCTGAATATGAGCATGATTCTGATTTTGACTCTGAAACTTTTGAGCCTCACCCTCAAAACGATGACTTCACACCGTCAGCAGATATTGTCGTTAATGTTGATGACGATTTGCCGCAAATTTCGCGCGTTGAAGAGCCTCAGCCTGACCCTGAAGCCGAGTCGGTTCCGGTAACAGTTACCATGCCCGAGTCAACTAAGACCGCTGAAGACAAACTCATGGCCGACATCGCAGAGGCAATGACAGGAAGCCCCTTGAGCCTTGACTCGCATGACCCTCAGGAAATTTACACTCTCCCTGAAAACTTCTTCACTGACGAAAATTCAGGCGAGTCCAAGTCTGCAGAAGACAAACTCAAAGCTAACATCGCTCAGGCTCTTTCGGAGTCACCGATCGCTACAGCTCAGTCGAAAGCTAATCAGAACTTGGAACAGGATTTGAATCCTTTTGATGATGTTTCAATACCCGATTCGTTCTATCAGACTCAGACTCAGACACGAAATGAACTCAACGAAACACAATCCGAAGTCCCTGAAACTGATATTAACATTGAAACTGAAACCGAAACCGAATCACCTGACGATGAACATCATGATGAGTTTCTGCCCGACTTCAATTCTACTTTCAATCCGAACGAGTCAGAACAGGAATCAGAGACTTCACCTTTTGATGACAGCTATGAGAACGATGAGACTGTGAACAATGAGAGTCTTAACTCCGTCAGCGATATTGCACCAAATGATGAGATTGATGAAGCGGTTGAAACTGATACTCCTTCGCCGTTCGATGAGACTCAAAATGACGGGCTAACTGTTCCCGATAATCAGACTGAGTATGAAACCGATGACCCCTTCCCTATTCCGGAGTCTGAAGAAGCTGAACAGTCAGCACAGGAGTTACAGGAAGAATTTGAAGCCGTACCTTTCACTGCCGAATCTCCTGAACCTGAACCCGACAATGAGAACAATAATGAGAATGAAACTCATGATGATGATTCGACTCCTGAAGGTTTAGAGGAGTTCGGAGACTTGCCGTTCACACTCGGCGATGATGACGAAAACGATAACGATAACAACAACGCTGAAACACAAGAAATTAAACCTGTAAACGCTGCGGAAACAGAACTCGATTCGCTGACACGCGAAGTAGCAGCTGCTAAACAGGCTAATCAATTTATACATGAGGAGGCTCAACCTGATAACAACATGCCTGAAGAAAGTTTACTTGATTTGAACGAAAAAGAACATTACGAGGAAGACCCTAATGACTGGGATGTGTCTTCGCTCGGTGAACTCAGCGAAGCCGCTACTATCCCTGAACATGATAATGAGGAGTTCCACAGCGTACCCGAAACAGTTACAGAAGTGATCACACCGCCTCACAGCGGAACAGTCAGTAACCCTGAAGATGAACATAAGGAGAAAACAATGAGTATTCGTGAAAAATTAGCCTCACGCAAAAATTCAAGCCCCGGCGAAACCTCTTCACCAAAAACTAAATCATCATCATCAGGAGGCAGCGGACTCATTATGCCCGTTCTGATGACACTGCTGCTTATTGTAGGAGGGTTAATCTTCTGGCAGCTCTTACAGCTCTCGGATAAACTCACATCGCTCTCAATGAACAGTCCCGCATTCGAGTCAATCCCGGTAGTCGAGACTAAACCGTCATATGATTACGCAATAGATTTCATTTTAGATCCTAATCTGACTGAGCGCATGGCTCAGAGAGGGCGCGACGGATGGCAGGTTGTCGGTTCAAGAAGGACTCAGGACAGCACTACGGGACAGTACGGTTATGAGTTCATATTCATGCGCAGGACGCAGGGAAGGTAATTACGGAGATGGCACTTTTCGCAAAATTACGCGAGAGCTTAAAAGGTGTCCGCGAAAAATGGAGCAATGGTATCTCAAAATTATTCTCATCGGGGAAATTCAGCGATTCATTTTGGGACGACCTCGAAGAACAGTTAATAGCAGGTGATACGGGACTCGATTTTGCTGAGGACATTATAGATTTCCTCAAGGCCGAGTCGAAATCAAAAGGCATTAAATCACCCGAAGCACTTAAGGAATTATTCACAGAAAAAATTACTGAGGAATTAAATTCCGTTGACGGCATGGGCAAACCGTTCAGCCCTTCAAAAACTCCTCTCGTCCTCTTAATGGCAGGGGTCAACGGCAGCGGTAAAACAACCTCATCAGGAAAACTCGCCTCAATGTTCACAAAACAAGGCAAAAAAGTTATCATGGCAGCTTCCGATACGTTCAGGGCTGCAGCAGTCGAACAGCTTAAAATTTGGGGCGAACGTTCCGGAGTCAGAGTCGTTGCTCAAGGTCAGGGCAGCGACTCGGCAGCAGTTGCCTTTGACGCTTGGAAAGCCGCTGAAAGTTCACACGCCGATGTTCTCATAGTTGACACAGCAGGAAGGCTGCACGATAAACATAATCTCATGGAGGAACTCAGGAAGATACACAGGATTTTATTGCGCGAGGCAGGAAGCGAACGGCTCGAAACTGTTTTAGTGCTTGACGCAGTGCTCGGTCAAAACTCAGTCGCTCAGGCTGAAACGTTTAACAGCATAATTCCCGTAACATCAATAATCCTTACGAAGTACGACAACACTTCAAAGGGCGGTGTCGTAATCTCAATCGCAAGAAAATTACACGTCCCCGTAAGATATATAGGACTCGGCGAAGGTGCTGACGACTTAAACACCTTCAATCCGCGCGATTTCGCAAATGCCCTCATGGAAGTGAATCAGTGAACATTAAAGATAACTCCTTAAAATCGCTCACTCCTGAGTCAACGCTTCTGTATTTTCTGCGTACACTTTTCGGATCTGATGCCGAATACGCAGTTTACATTCCGGATTCGGGCGATGTAATAATACTGTCGAAGGGGCAATTAGTTTTTCTTGTTGAAAGGGGCTGCGCTGATGCAATGATTAAGACGCTGCCACAGTTGTCGGCAAGAAATATAGTACGTCCCATTAACCCCGAAGAAATCGAATACCCTTACGAAATGAGAGCGTTATACGTTGAGAACACCGGAGCATTCATCGGAACGCTTGAGACTGCACTGTACCCCGATGAACCTCAATATCCCTCATGGTGGGACGCTCCTGTACCTTTCGCAATATCTTCGCGCGGTGTACTCAGGCTAAATGATACGGCAGTGAGCATGTTCGGTTCAGGGCTTGAGAAAATGAACGCCGCTGATTTGCCTGAACGCGATGAATTTATAGTGAGGCTTGAGGGTCTTAACGGTGCAAGATTAATGGCATTCAGGAAATTAAAGCCGGGAATATTTACGGTTGAGGACTGCACTGAGGATTTGACTGACGCACAGGATATAACCTGGTGGGCCGCTGTCGGTCAGGCTTGGGTTAAAGAGATCGAGGCTAAAGGCGGTAAATGGCAGAGGCTTTCCTCACCGCCTGAAGGACGCAGGAAAGGTTACAGGGCTTGCGAATGGCAGGGTCAGTTACAGGGTTATCTTGACATTCAAATGCCCAAGAGAAAGAAAGCTGTTCCCGAAAAATTAACAGATACACAGCCCGAACAGTTACCCGAAACTCCTCAGACCGCTGAGACTCTCGAAGAGCCTATTCAGCCTGAACCTTTAACGCTGAGACGGCCCGATGACGTTATCAGCAACATAGGCCCTCAGGCAATGGCATTGCTCGCAGCAGGTCAGTCAAGAGAACACGAAGGAGGTTACGATTACGAGCTATGAGAGAACCTGAAGTGAAGAAGATTACGGGTATTCTCTACCCTGATGAAGAGATGTTGAGGTGGAGCATTGAGAGGCTCACTGAAATTTGGGGACAGCCCGAAATCATAAGCACTCCCGTACCTTTCGACAAGACTAATTACTATGATGACATCTCACCGAATTTAACGAGGGTATTCATTTGCTTTAACGGCCTCGTAAACGCAGGCGGTTTAGCAGACTGGAAACATCAGGCAATCGAAATCGAAGCGTTAAGCCGTAAACCAATCAGAGCGGTTAACATTGACCCCGGATATGTTGACGGCGCAAGGCTGGTATTAGCGTCAACAAAAGATCATGCACACAGAATTTATTTGAGGGACGGAATTTTCGGTGAAGTTACAATGCGATACCGTTTCAAAAAATGGCAGAGCTTTGATTATACATTTCCTGATTTTGCGAGCGGTGCTTATGATGAATTTCTGCTGAAGGTCAGAAAGTTATGGCTGAAAGAGGTGAAAGACTCATGAAAAAATTTCTAGCCCTTCTTATGCTGACGGTATGCAGTCCTGTTTTTGCGGTTGAAATTCCTGACGTTATTGACGACTGGCACATGGCCGATGAAAATATAGTGCCTTTAATCACTGATTACAACAACGAATTACAGGGACGTGTCATTTACAGGACGTATAAGCGCGAAAATCCTATCGGCGTTCTCGAAGTAATCATCACTGAGGGAAGCGGTACAGGCAGGCTTTACGTTCCCGAAAAAGTGAACGATAACAAAGGAATGATGCCTAATGATTCGGGATTTGAAGTGCTTAGTGTTGACGGCCATGCCGCTGTTTTGGAGGAACAATCATTTATGCCGCTTGTACTTGCTGTTGACTGCGGAGATAATATCACGCTGAATCTCGAAAGCCCTTCAACGGGAAAAGAAGAGTTAATGAAAATTGCAGAGGTGATATTGTCGTCATGGAGAGTTACAAAATCGGACTAGTACCCGGCCCCGTAAGAGTCCCTCACGAAATCAAAAGCGCATGGTTAAATGACTATGCCAGTCCCGATTTGGAGAGGGAATTTTTCGGACTTTACCGCGAGAACCAATCATTAACACAAAAATTACTTCACACTGAAAACAACATCATCATTACATCGGGAGAGGCCATGTCAATTTTATGGGCTTCCCTCAAATGCACACTTAAACCGAATGACAAACTGCTGGCCGTTTCATCCGGATTATTCGGTGATGGCTTTGCTGAAATGGCACGGGCTTTGGGAGTCAATGCTGAGGTCTGCGCGTTCCCTTATGATGAAGTGCCTGACCCCGACGCAGTGCGCAAACATGCGTTAAGTTTCAGGCCGAACGTTATAACTGCAGTACACTGCGAAACACCTTCAGGGACTCTAACGCCGTGCCTAGCCGAATTGGGGAATATTGCGGGGGAAATTGACGCGCTTTTTGTTGTTGACTTTGTATCGGGTGCAGGAGGTGCGGAACTTGATGTTGACGCTTGCAGAATAGACATAGGGCTTTTAGGGAGTCAAAAAGTTCTGTCAATGCCTCCCTGCCTTTCGTTATCGTCAGTCTCAAAACGAGCGTGGAATATCATTGAGGACGTGAATTATTCAGGCTATGAGTCATATTTGGGCTGGCGTAACGTACCCGATGAACATTACACTCCCTACACTCACGACTGGGCAGCAATGAAAGCCCTCAACATTTCGCTTAACATGCTTCACAGCGAGGGCATTAACTCAGTAATTGAACGCCACGAAAACACTGCACGTTTATGCAGGGACATGGGGCGCGAAACAGGATTAAGGCTTTTCCCGAAAAGTGAAAGTTTTTGTTCGCCTACTGTTACGGCGTTCTACGTTCCCGAAAAATTTTCATGGCCTGAATTTGACGGGGCATTACGCGAAAAGGGACTCGCTGTAGGCGGTAACTACGGCAAATTAGCAGGAAGAGTATTCAGAGTCGGACATATGGGAAGTCAGGCCGACCCCGAATTAGTCATCGAAGGTATGAGAATTATCCGTGAGGTCGTTAATCGGTGAGGCTATTTACTGATGCTGTTCCCAGAATTTAACGGCGTTGTTCAGCCAGCCCTCAGCTACAGTACCCTCACCAAGTCCGAAACCGTGAGGCAGTCCGCGAAACACCTCAATCATTGCTTCAGTACCGTTGGCCTTAATCCTGTTCACGTATGACTCCATTGACCTGTAAGAGGCTATACCGTCTGAAGTTCCTACACACGCATATGTAGGAGCTTCATGCCCGGTAACTTCAGACAGCCCAGTGTACTGCATTATCACTGCTGAGGGACGGGGATATTCTTTTTCGCCGAACGACTCAGTGCCGTAAGTACCCAGCCATGCGGCCATTCTCGCCCCTGCGCTCCCTCCCCAGAGCGAATATCCACCAACGTCAACCCCTAACTCTTCGGCGTTGTCGTGAATGAATGCTGTTGCCCTCGCTAAGTCCTCGCAGGCCGTATCAGCTCCGGGCCTGTAGATTAATG
>JAFTBA010000155.1 GCA_017458545.1 Synergistaceae bacterium
ACTGCTGATGCTTCGGGGAAATTCACAGATATTTCAACGATAACTGCTGACGCTCAGATTACTGCGAGGAACGCAGGTTATTCGGGCATGAGCTTCGGGAATATAGATTTGCCCGTCAGTTTCAGGAACAGTACAGTGAGTATTCCCGATGCACGCGCAGAACTCCCGGGCGGTAACCTCGCGTTCAAAGGCTCGGCGAATATCAAGAACACTTCAAATCCTGTGCTTGATTTCACTGCTTCAACGTCAGGTATTAACCTTGAAACGCTCATGAACGCATTGAAACTTCAGGACAAATCTATGCCTGTTTCAGGGAGGGTTAAAGGCTCTGCTGCGGTCAAAGGGCCTCTCAACACTGCAGCATTAACCGCGAATATTCAGGCTGACGGAGTAAAAGCAGGGGATATTCTCACGGTAGGCAGTGCTAATCTTGACGCTAAGACCGACATGAAGATGTCATCATTACGGGCGAAACTCAGAGCCGATAACCTTAAAGCCGCAGATATAGCTGATGTTCCTAAAGCTGTAATCGAGGCTGATGGAAACATGAAGAGCATTAACATAAGGAACGTTGACGTAAAAATTAACGGTGCTGAACTCAAAGGACTGGGCAACATTAATCCCAACATGAATGATGTAATGGCAAGCACAATGAACATTGATGCCAATCTTAAACATTTAGACCTCAAGAAACTTCTCAAAAATTTCATGGAGAAACCGCCTGTTGAGGGAGTAATTGACGCTAAGGCAGGATTAACGGGTACATTCGGACAGCCTGCAGTAAATGTAGTTTTGACCAAACCTGTACTCTATGAGAAATCCGAGATTAATGACATTGCCGTTAAAGTCAAATCCCCTCACCCTAATCACTTCCTCATAAACGCTAAGGCAAGAATCAACAATTTCAAGCCTGAGTCTGACATAGAAGTCAGGATTAAGGACGGTATTGTGTCGTATGTTGTTGACACTAAACCGCTGGATATTAACAGTGCTGTTGAGACCCAAATGCCTGAGATGGCAGGAATGGCCAGAGGGTATGCAGTTGTTCACGTACAGGGCAGCACGAAGCAGAACGCTCCGATAATCATCACTGCAAAATCAAACGGCATAACCGTCATGGATAAAGTAGAGATTAAGAACATCAGTCTCCCCGTAACATACTTCACAGCGAAGAACAGAGTCGAAATGACTAACGGACGCGCAGAACTCAGCGGAGGAACAATAAAGACTTCATTTGCAGCCGACACGGGAACTAAAGAAACCGAATGGAACGGAACTGTTAACGTTTCAAATCTTGACTTCGGTAAACTGGCAGCACCGTTTATGCCTGAAGGTGAGCTTGTAGGTTCAGTTGATTTGCAGGTCAATATGAAGGGTACATCGACAAAGTATATGGTTTTGAGTTTTGCTGACGGGAAATTTACGACAGGGCCGGGCTGCATAAGGAAGATGAAAATGCTTGAGAACATAACGCCGACTAAACAGATAAGTTTCGAGAAGATTAACGGTACATTTTTCTGGGACGGAAGGGATTTGTTCCTTAACCCCGGAACCGGTGCGCGTGCAGGATTTGATGAGCCGTTATACAGGTATGTTACAGTCAACGGTTCTCTGGGTGTGCCGGGAAAAGGTATGAGGCTTTTGTGTGACGGAAGGTTTGACCTCAAAATACTAGATCAGCTGTTAGGGGCAATGAAGGGAGTATTCCAGTATATGACGGGAAGTTTAGGGCGTAACGTTCTGAGGGACGCTGCGGGGCGAGTGCTGGGTATGAAACGCAGGGATTTTCAGAATGTCTCGTTTACTCTGGCTAATTCGTGGAAAGACCCCAGACTTTTAGACCTCAAGATAACCAAACCGATAGAGGATTTCCTGCCGATAGATATTCTGAATAAGGACGAGGAAAAACAAAAGGAAGATGTAGGTTTCAAGATGAGCATTAAACTGCCTGTTGGTAAAGGCGCTCCGAGTGCTGAGGACGAAAGTGCAGGCGACCAGTTTAAGCAGCAGCTGATAGATAATATCTTCAAAATAGGAATGTAATTGTCATTGTCGGAAATACCCCGTGCATTTAAGCGCAT